>CAMLNH010000303.1 GCA_946481355.1 uncultured Curvibacter sp. | reverse complement strand
CGGTGCGCGCATTCGGAGACTGCACCTTGATCTCGGCCTGCATCACCACCCAGGACTTGAGGATGTAGAGGGGCTGGGCCGGGTGGTTGACGAAGAAATGCTGGCCGAACGGCGCGTTGATGCGCTGCTTCAGATCGCCCAGGGCCAGGCGCTCCATGGGACGCGGCTCATCACCCACGATCACCAGGACCACACGATCGAACTCCGCATAACGCTCGCTGAGCTTCTGCTCACCGGGCCTGAGCGGCGGATCGAGCTCGATGCGTCCGACCAGTACCGTTTCCCCGGCAGGCACATCGGCCAGCTTCTCGACGGACTGGATACGGCTGGTCGGCACGCAGGCGGCCAGCAGCACCACCAGCGCGCCGGCCCCGAGCTGGCGACCGAAGGACAGGAGAGTCATCGGGCTCATTTCTTCCTCAGTTCAGCCATGCGGCTGCGGATACGGGCCTCCCACTGCGTACCCTTGACCCAGTCCTCCTTTTCAAGACGCTGCAGCAGCTCCAGTTCGGAGGGCTTGTTCGAGCGCTCGATGGCGAACTTGCCGCCCTCGAAGAAACCGGTCTTGACCTTGGCATAGCGGTACGAGCCCAGGAAGTAGATGCCGGGCTTCTGGATGCGCACCGCCGTCTCGTTGCGGCCGTAGGCGGGGAAGCGGTAGACGTTGTTGCCGGCAAAGAAGCCCGAACCCTCCAGCTGGGACAGCTGGTAGGACCCCGGCGGCAGGTAGGGCTGGCTCAGCAGCTGGCCGTCCTCGGCCACATTCATGTGCCAGTAGCCCTCTTCACCCTGGGGCTTGAGGCTGGCACCGTCAATCTTGGTCGGTGCCTCGCTCATGTCCACATAAGCGAAGACCAGGGAGTTGGTCGGGTCGTTGATGTCGCGCTCGGGGCCGATCGAGCTGCTGCCACAGGCAGCGAGCAGCGCCAGCGAGGCCAGCGAGGCCAGCAGGCCACAGCGGTACAGGAATTGGATCATGGTGTCTCCCAGTGTTGATCTTGTTGACATGCGCCCTTGCCCTCGCCTCCCGGCGTTGACGCCCTGGCGCCTGGCGGGTCTCAGGCCTTGAAACGCGCTTTGGCCCGGGCCGCGAACTGGTTGGTCCAGGTCCTGGCCAGGTCGATGCGGTCAGCCTTGAGTGTGCTGTCGAAGCTGGCCAGCGCACGCAGCGCCGTCTTGCCCCCCTCCTCGGGGAACATGCCGTCGATGGCCAGCGCCTCGCGCACCTTGTCGAAGGACGCCAGATAGAGCCCGCGGTCGCCCAGCAGATAGGACTCGGGCACGGTCTTGATGATGTCGCTCGGGCCGGCTGTCTGCAGCCACTTGAGCGCGTGCACCATAGCGTTGGTGAGGGCCTGGGCCGTGGCCGGATTCTTCTGCACGAACTCCAGCGGCGCGTAGAGGCAGCCTGCGGGCATGGGGCCGCCGAAGACCTCGCGCGTGCCCTTGAGCGTACGGGTGTCAAAGACCACCCGCACATCCCCCTTCTGCTCCAGCATGGTCATCACCGGGTCGATGTTGCAGATGGCGTCGATCTGGCCTGAACGCATCGCCGCGAGTGCACCAGCCGAGGTGCCGACGCCGATGAAGCTCACGTCACCGGCCTTGAGCCCTGCACGCGAGAGCACCAGATTGGCCATCATGTTGGTGGACGAACCCGGCGCCGTGACGCCGATCTTCCTGCCCTTGAGATCGGCCACCTTCTTGTAGTGCGGCAGGGTCTTGTTCGAGATGCCCAGCGCGATCTGGGGGGCACGCCCCTGCAGCACAAAGGCCTGGAACATCTGGCCCTTGTTCTGCAGATTGATGGTGTGTTCGTAGGCCCCGCTGACCACATCGGCCGATCCGCCCACCACGGCCTGCAGCGCGCGCGCGCCACCGGCGAAGTCACTGATCTCCACGTCCAGGCCTTCGGCCTTGAAGTAACCGAGCTGCTCGGCAATGGTCAGCGGCAGATAGTAGAAGGAGGCCTTGCCGCCCACGGCAATAGCCACCTTGCTCTTCTCTGGCTTGGGATCGGCCGCCAGGGCCGGCACACCCAGGCTGGCTGCGGTCAGTGCCGCGCCGGCCGTGAAAAGACGCCGGTTGATACGTAGTTCGGACATGATGTTCTGCTTCCCTGTCGTGCGTTTCTTGATCCCCAAGGCTACCCAAGCGGTGCGGCCCACGCATCAGGAAACTTCCCGACCGGGTTTCCCCCTAAAACAGCCGGGGCGCCGCACCGCGGCTCAGTGATAACCCAGGAAAAAGATGGCGATATTGGTCAACAGCCCCAGGGACCAGATCACGGAGCGTGCCGTGCTCATGCCCGAGACGTAGGCCATGATGTAGATCAGGCGCAGGAAGACGAAGAGAAAGGCCAGCATGTCCAGCCGCAGCTGGTGGGCGCCCATCAGGTGGGCGACGATGACCGCACCGATGAAAAAGGGCAGCGCCTCGAAGCTGTTCTGCTGCGCGGCATTCGCACGTGCGCGCCAGTCGGTCTGGCGGGCCAGCCAGGCGCGCGGGTTGTCGTTGTCATAGCCCCCCTCCTTGCGCGGCTTGCCCACCATGCCGGACTTGGCCAGGATCGCGCAGGCAATCGGCAGCAGCGCGGCGATGAACACACACCAGTAGGCCAGGGTGAAGCGGGCGAAGGTCATGATGGGGAAGTAAAAAGAAGAGAAGAAAGAGGTATCGAGGAGCGGGCAAAACTGCGCCGGATTATCCTTCAGCGCCGATCCACCAGCGCATGGGCAATCGTGCCCAGGTCCACGTACTCCAGCTCACTGCCGATGGGTACGCCGCGCGCCAGCCGGGTGAAGGCCACGCCGCGCGCCTTGAGCCCTTCGGCGATCACGTGCGCCGTGGCCTCCCCCTCGGCCGTGAAATTGGTTGCCAGGATGACCTCGCGCACCGTGCCATCGCTGGCACGATCGAGCAGGCCCTTGATGCCGATGTCGCGCGGACCGATGCCGTCCAACGGGCTGAGCTTGCCCATGAGCACGTAGTACAGGCCCTTGTAGGCGCCGGTACGCTCCAGCGCCATCTGGTCGGCCGGGGTCTCGATCACGCAGAGCTTGCTCGCGTCGCGCGCCGGGTCCTGGCAGGTCCCGCAGACCTCGGCCTCGCTGAAGGTGTGGCAGCGTGCGCAGTGGCGCACGCTGGTGGCCGCCTCCTGCAGCGCGCGCGACAGGAGCTGTGCACCCTCGCGGTCGTGTTGCAGCAGGTGGAAAGCCATGCGCGAGGCCGACTTCACCCCCACGCCAGGCAAGCGGCGCAGGGCCTGGATCAGCGCGTCAAGGGAGTGGGCGTCGGACATGGGTGCACCAGCAATATCTCGGGCGTAGCGAGCGGGCGTCAGGCGAGGCGCGGGTGGCGGGCAACCGGAATGGACTTGAGGTCCATGAGGATTGCC
>CAMLNH010000302.1 GCA_946481355.1 uncultured Curvibacter sp. | reverse complement strand
GGCACGCTGCGTTGCTCGGTCTGAGCGGGGGGCGCGCAAACTCGCTGCGCTCAAACATGCGCGCCCCTTACTCCGCTCAGCCCTGTGCTACTCGCCTCCTCATTACGGCGGAGGGAACCAAAAACCAAGCCCCAATACAACAAGGACGCGCCATGGCGCGTCCTTGTGGAGTCCGGGTGTTGGATGTTCCTAGCCCTTGTGTCTGTGCCGAGAAGCGCAGCGGCAGGCGGATCAAGAGACGCGCATGTTTGAGCGCAGCGAGTTTGCGCGGCTCCCGCCTGGCGCGAGCATCGCAGGTTGCCCCGGCAAAGCCGGGGTCACAGACACCAGGGTCGCCTTCTTTTGCCTACTTTTCTTGGCGACGCAAGAAAAGTAGGTGCGCCGCCGGGCGCACATCCCGGCCAAACCAAGCCGCCGGGGCGAGACCCGGCAAGCCACGACAGCAAAAACCTCATGAAGAAAGGAAAAGGCTCAAGGCCAAAGAGAGCAGACCTCAGGCCGCCTGCGCCTGCGCCTTCCAGACCGCCAGCAACTCCGGAATCTGCTCCAGTCGATCCACCGCCACCACCCCCGCCGGCAAACGCTTGCGTAGCGCCGGGTGGCTGCCGCCGGCCCAGAGCTGCACGTTGGCGGGCAGCTGGGCGCGCAAGTCCAGCAGGCTTTGCTGCAGTTGCGGGGTGTTGCTGGCCGGGCTGAAGCTCAGGCCCACGATCTGGGCGCGGTTGGCCTGGGCGGCGCGCACGATCTCGGCCACCGGGGTGTTGGCGCCGAGTGACACACACTCGCAGCCTTCGAGCGAGAGCATGGTCTCGGCCATCAGCAGGCCCAGCAGGTGGTGTTCCTGCGGCAGCGTGCCCAGCAGCACGCGCGGCATGCCGGGGCTGGGCAGGGCGGCGGAGCCGCCGAGCGCGCCGCGCAGCACGGCCACCACGCTCTCGGTGTACATGTGTTCCTCGAAGACCTGGATCTCGCCGCGCATCCAGGCCTCACCCACATGCACCGTCAGCGGGGCCAGCTGCTCGGTGATGAAGCGCGCCAGGCCCAGGCGCATCACGGCCTGGTTCAGGGTGCGCCGCAGTTCCATGATTTCGCAGCGCCGCAGCATGGTCAGCAGGGCCTCCTGTTCCAGCGCCATGCCCCGGCCGAGGGGCATGCCGGCCTGCAGACGCTGGCGCAGTTCGGCCAGGGGCAGGGCCACGATCTGGCCCGGGCGTTCACCGGCGTTGAGCAGGCGGGCGATGACGCGCAGGCGTTCCACCTGCTCGGCCGGGTAGAGGCGCTCGCCTGCGGCGTCGCGTCCGGGCTGAGGGAAGCCGTAACGCCGCTCCCAGACCCGCAGCGTGTCCTTGGACAGGCCGGTGTCGCGCTCCACGGCCGCAATGGGCAGTTCCACATCCTGGCGCACGACGTGAGGCAGTGGGCTGCTGGCATAGCGGGTGCTTGGGGTCATGTTTCTATTTTGTCCAAGACAAAACGTGTGTTGATTTGGATTTTATCGGACAAAAATCCAAATAACGAAACTTTGTCCACGACAAAAATGCAATTTCCTCTGTTTTGTCCAGGCTCCGGGGTCGGCGCATGAAGGTCGCCATCGTCGGTTCCGGCATCTCCGGCCTGGCCGTGGCCCATGCGCTGCAGGGCCGGGCCGAACTCACCCTGTACGAGGCGGGCGACTACTTTGGCGGTCACACGCACACGGTGGACGTGACCTTGCCCACGGCCAACGGCCCCACGACCTGGGGGGTGGACACGGGCTTTCTGGTGTTCAACGAGCGGACCTACCCCAACCTGATCCGCCTGTTCGGCGAGCTGGACGTGCCCACGGCCAGGACCGACATGTCTTTCTCGGTTCAGGCCGAGTCGCGCGCGGGCCGGCGCATCGAGTGGAACGGTGCCGACCTCAACACGGTCTTCGCCCAGCGCAGCAACCTGTTCAACTGGCGCTTCCTGCGCATGCTGCGCGAAGTCTTGCGCTTCAACCGCCTAGCGACCGAACTGGCGGAATCCGGTGCGGACGAGCGGCTGCAGCTGCCCCTGGGCCGCTGGCTGGACCAGCAGGGCTTCAGTGCCGAGTTTCGCGACTGGTACTTCCTGCCCATGATGGCTTGCATCTGGAGCTGCCCCACGGCCCAGATGCTGGCGTTCCCCGTGGCCACCATGGTGCGCTTCTGCCACAACCACGGCCTGATCCAGGTCAACGGCCGGCCGCAGTGGTGGACGGTGGCGGGCGGCGCGCGCCGCTATGTACAGAAGATCGTGGCGGGTATCGCCGACAAACGCCTGGCCACGCCGGTGCGCGCCATCGAGCGCGATGGCGCGGGGGGGGCCGTGCACACCGACGCCGGCAGCGAGCGCTACGACGAGGTCGTGCTGGCCACGCACAGCGACCAGGCCCTGGCCCTGCTGCAGCAGCCTTCGGACGAGGAGCGGCGCATCCTCGGCGCCATCCGCTACCAGCCCAACCGCGCCGTGCTGCACACGGACGCCTCGGTGCTGCCGCGTTCGCCCCGCGCCTGGGCGGCCTGGAACTACGAGCGCGCCGCCAGCAGTGAGCAGGAGCACAGCCGCGTCTGCCTGCACTACCTGATCAACAAGTTGCAGCCCCTGCCCTTCGAGCAGCCCGTGGTGGTCTCGCTCAACCCGCTGCGCGAGATCGCGCCCGAGCATGTGCTGGGTGACTACGCGTACGCGCACCCGGTCTTCGACCTGGGCGCGATCGCGGCGCAGAAGGAGCTGGCCCGCATCCAGGGCGGCCACCAGACCTGGTACTGCGGCGCCTGGACGGGCTACGGCTTCCACGAGGACGGGCTCAAGTCCGGCCTGGGCGTGGCCGAGCGCCTGCTGGCGCAGCTGGCCTGGAGGCAGGCCGCATGAGCAGCCCCGTCGTGCCGCTGATCGGGACTGGCCAGGTGCGCCACACCCGCCTGCGCCCGGCGCGGCACGCCTTCGCCTACCCGACCTTTTTCCTCATGCTACCGCTGCGTGCGATGCGGCAGCAGGGCAGCGGGGCGCTGGCGCACAACCGGCGCGGCTGGCTCAGTTTTCATGACGCCGACCATGGCGACGGCCGCAGCCCGCAGCAGGGCGGAGCGCTGGCCTGGATGGAAGAGCTGCTCGCTGCGCATGGCATCACCGATGCCGACGGCGAGATCTGGCTGCACTGCTACCCGCGCGTGCTGGGCTACACCTTCAAGCCCGTGAGCTTCTGGTACTGCGAGCGTGCCGACGGCAGCCTGCGCGCTGTCGTCGCCGAGGTCAACAACACCTTCGGCGAGCGCCACTGCTATCTGCTGGAGCATCCGCGCTACGGCCAGGAGCTGCGCGCCGACAAGGTCTTCCACGTCTCGCCCTTCTGCCGCGTCGAGGGCGAGTACGCCTTCCGCTTTCTGCGCACCGAGCACGCGGGGATCGCGCGCACCGT
>CAMLNH010000301.1 GCA_946481355.1 uncultured Curvibacter sp. | reverse complement strand
ACCCGCCTGGGCGCCTACCTGCGCGCGGGCACCGAGAACCCGCGCCTGGTGGAGGCCTTCGGCATCAACGTGCCGCTGATGGTCACGCTGACCTATGGCTTCGGCGTGGCGCTGGCGGCCTTTGCCGGCGTGCTGGCCGCGCCCGTCATTCAGGTCTCGCCGCTGATGGGACAGAACCTCATCATCGTGGTGTTCGCGGTGGTGGTGATCGGCGGCATGGGCTCCATCCTGGGCTCCATCCTCACCGGTCTGGGTCTGGGCGTCGTCGAAGGTTTCACCAAGGTGTTTTACCCCGAGGCTTCCTCGACCGTGGTCTTCGTGATCATGGTCATCGTGCTGCTGACGCGCCCGGCCGGCCTGTTCGGCAAAGAAAAGTAAGAGGCTCGCCCCACCATGAACATCAAGAAAATCGGGTACGGCCTTCTGTTGCTGGGTCTGCTGGTGGCGCCCTTTGCCGGCGCCTACCCCCTGTTCGTCATGAAGCTCATGTGCTTTGCACTGTTCGCTTCGGCCTTCAACCTGCTGCTGGGCTACACCGGCCTGCTGTCCTTCGGTCACGCGGCCTTCCTGGGCGGCGCGGCCTATGTGGCCGGCCACGCCATCAAGGTCTGGGGCTTGACCCCTGAGATGGGCCTGCTCGCGGGCACGCTGGGCGCGGCGGCCATGGGCTGGGTCTTCGGCGCGCTGGCGATCCGCCGCCAGGGCATCTATTTCGCCATGATCACGCTGGCGCTGGCGCAGATGGTCTTCTTCCTCTGCCTGCAGGCGCCGCAGACCGGCGGCGAGGACGGCCTGCAGGGCGTGCCGCGCGGCAAGCTCTTCGGCCTGATCGACCTGAGCAGCGACTTGGTCATGTACTACGTGGCCCTGGCCATCGTCGTCGCGGCCTTCCTGCTGATCGTGCGCATCATCCACTCGCCCTTCGGCCAGGTGCTCAAGGCCATCAAGGAGAACGAGCCGCGCTCCATCTCCCTGGGCTACGACACGCAGCGCTTCAAGCTGCTGGCCTTTGTGCTGTCGGCCGCGCTGGCCGGTCTGGCCGGTTCGCTCAAGACCCTGGTGCTGGGCTTCGCCACGCTGAGCGACGTGCACTGGACGGCTTCGGGCCAGGTGGTGCTGATGACCCTGGTGGGCGGCATGGGCACGCTCTCGGGCCCCATCCTGGGCTCGGCGCTGGTGATCCTGCTGGAGAACAAGATCGGCGAGATCGGCGCCTGGTTCGCCAAGCTCAGCGGCGTGGAGTGGTTCGCCTCGCTGGGTGAATCGGTCACCATCGTCACGGGCTTCATCTTCGTGGTCTGCGTGCTGGCCTTCCGCCGCGGCGTGATGGGCGAGCTGATCGCCTGGCTGGAGCGCCGCAAGAAGGGTTGAGCGCTACGTGCCCCCCGACAAAAGCCGCCTGCAGGCGGCTTTTGTATTTGAGCCAGGTCAAGACAGCGCCGGGCGTGACGCGCACAATGGTCCGGCACGGTCGACGCCCTGCGCGCGCCGGAAAGGAATGCCATGCGCCCCCTCACCGCCCCTGCCCGCCTGATCGTCACAACCCTCGCTGCCCTGCTGCTGGCCAGCTGCGCCGTGGAATGGGAGAACCCCAAGCCCGCACGCCAACTGGCCCGGGAAGAGCAGCCCCCGGGCTCGGCCTATCTGGGCTGGCGCGTCTACCAGGACCGCTGCGCCGCCTGCCACGGCGTGGACGCGCAAGGCACGGCCAACGCCCCCAACCTGCTGCGCCGCCTGCAGACCCTGGGCCCGCGTGAATTCGTGAGCCTGGTGCTCTACCGCTACGACACAACCTTGCAGGGCGAACCCGCCGCCACGCGCAGCACGCGCGAGGCGCAGGTCGAGACCCTGATGGAACGCCGCGACCAGCCACTGGTCATGCCCGCCTGGCGGGAGGAGCCGCGCGTCAACGCGCATGTGCTGGATCTGTATGCCTATCTGTCGGGAAGGGCGGAGGGGAAGATCGGGACGGGGAAACCCAGTCTGTAATGTCTTTCTGTCACCCAGCACAGGCAACGACTCTCCACAAAGCCTTCTTGACCTACATGCTTCCGTTGGGATTCACGCTTTGATCAGCTGGCTCTGAGGCAGCTTGGGGCTCTGCTCTTTTCTCGGCCTGCTTTGAGAGCTTGTTTTGAAGGCGACTGATTTTCTTCTGTACCTCTTTCGGCTTCTCACCTTCGATTACTTCGCGCTTCAGAACTTCGTTGTTCAGAATATCGGAGATCTGTTCTTGATCAATTTTCGTCTCAGGAAACAATCTTCGAAGCTCTTTGCGTACCGCAGCAACGACTGGCTCCGTCAGAAGAATCTGCGCAATCGTGTATCTATTCAGAACTTGGGTGTGCTGGTGATAAGCCCCCATCGCGTCAGACCCAATGCCCTCTCGGCAGAGCAAGTACATCTTCTTGATGTCCTCTTCCCTCTTCGCGCTCATCTCAAGGAGATTAAAAGAGGAAACCTCTTCATGCTCAATTGGTTGTCCAAACTTGATCCGATAGAGCCGCCAATCAACCGAATTTGTAAGCACGACCCATTCGATTCCTTGATTTGCGCCGTAGCCAAGTGCTTGCCGAAGATGAGAGTCATTCAGGCTTACCCCGGCAGCCTTGACCTCAATCAGATACTTGATCTGGCCTTCGATCTTCACCGCGAGATCACAGAAGGTTCCTCGAATCTGCTGTTCGCTAGTCAGCTCCTCGTATTTATCGAAACCAAAACAATAAGACAGGATGTCTTTGACCAACGTCACCGTATCGGCCTCAGAAACGTCCTTGGCCTTGTGGGACGCTGCAACGGCCTGATAGGTCTTTAAATTCTCACTGACTCGGTCTACGACTTTCTTCGGAATCTTCAGCATCATCCGTCTCCTTGTAATCTGAGCTGATCACTACGCCTCAGAAAGTCATCGTAACCATGGCCAGTCATTGAGACCATCCCCCAAAAGGGTCATTCGAAACAACAACGAGTTCCGTTCAGGCTAGTACGTCAACTCCAGCACCGTCATCCGCTGCTGCGCCGCCGGCCAGACCCTCCCCACGAGTTTTTCACCGTTGAACTCGGCCGCAACAGCACGATCGTCCGCGCTCGCGAGCTTGAGCTTGGAACTGGACACGCCGGCGCCCACCGGGGGCACGCCGGGCAGCGTGGCCTGGCCGTCGAGGCGCAGGCGGTCGCGCTGGGCGTCGAAGTAGCCGCGCGGGCGCGTGAAGATGACCAGGGCCTGGGCGTCCTTGTCGGCCGCGGCGATGCGCTCGGGGCGCAGGTTGATGAGGCTGCTGCTGCGCGGGAAGGCGCTGCGGTAGACATGGGTGGTGGCGTAGCCCGCCGCCTGCAGCTCGAACTCATAGTGCACGCCGGCCTTGGCGGCGAACGGTCCCCAGCGGCCGTCGGCGCCGGTCCTGAGTGTGTAGACGGCTGCACCG
>CAMLNH010000300.1 GCA_946481355.1 uncultured Curvibacter sp. | reverse complement strand
GCGGCTCGAAGGGCTTGGGCAGATAGTCGTCCGCCCCCAGCTCCAGCCCCACCACCCGGTCCATCACCTCGCCCCGGGCGGTCAGCATGATGACAGGAATATCACTTTCCTTGCGGATCGCGCGGCACAGCTCGAAGCCATCCATCTCGGGCAGCATGATGTCGAGAATCGTCGCATCAAAACCTTCGGACCGCAGCAGCGCCAACCCGGCGCTGGGCCGCGTGACATGCACCAGCTGCAGCTCGAAGCGCTGGAAGTAGGTGGCCAGCGGCGGCCCGAGGTTCTCGTCGTCGTCAATCAGCAGGATGCGGCTCATCGCTTCATTCTGACAGGGCCCGGTGGCGGACGATCAGACGCCGCAGGCGGTCCTTTTCACCCCGCTCCAGAGCGTCGAAGCGCTCGCCCACCGACAGCAGCTCGGCCAGCAGGGGCGCAGCCTCCACAGGCTGGCGCTGCGAGAACCGCGCCCACAGGGACAGCGCGTGCTCCCGGTCGAAATGCGGTCCCCAGAACAGGGCCAGCAGCTCGGCGTGCGGATCCTCGGCATCGGCCAGCAAAGCCGCCGTGTGGGAGCGCCCCTGCCGGGCGATCGCATGGATGGCGTCAGCCACGGCCCCACCAGCCATGACCACGACGCTCCAACCGCTCGCGCACCTGCTTCTGCTGTTCGGGGTTGAGGCTGTCGTAGAAATCACCGAAGGCGGCCAGAACCTTGGGGCCGCTGCCCTGCAGGACCCGGGTCTTCTGGTCCAGCATCTGCTGGGCCTTGCTGCGGTCGAACTTGTCACCGGCGATCAGCGCCTGGATATCCGTGCGGACGTCACCCGACTCGCCGCGCATCGCCTTGCGCGAGGCAATCATCTCGTCGACAAGCACTTCCAGTTTGGCCTTCTGCCCGGCGTTGAGCTCAAGCTTGCTGCTGATCTTCTCCACCGCTTTGCCACGCATCTCGGTGACGCGTTCGTCGCTCCAGCCACGGGCATGGTCCCCGCGCGTACCGCAGGCGGTGAGACCACCGATCACGACGGTGGCGGAAGTGAGTGCAATCAGGCTGCGTTTGATCCAGGGTTTCATGACGGGCTCCTTGTCGGAACGTTGTTGAACATGACCGTCATGGTGCCGGGGCAAGCGCGCCGGAAGGTTGCGGAGAGGTCGCGGTTTATTTCGTTTTGTTTCAGCGGGCAGCCTGACGCAGGCGCCGCAGAAGGCGAGAGATGTGGGGTTTTATCTGAGTGAACTGGTACCGAAGTAAGGTGCTCTTGCACGGTGAGCGCTGGCGATCAGCGTAGGAATAGCTGGCGCCCACAAGAGATGGACCGTAAAACGGCCGGTAGCCCGAGGGCATCGTAGCGACCATGGCGCGATCTGCCCATGCTAAGAACGAGAGGTAAGAGTAGGCGCCGTTTGCCTAATGTCGCAACCAAGCCGCCAGCGCCGCATTCACCACCTGCGGCTGCTCCATGGTCGTCATGTGGCCGCTGTTTTCCACGATGACCAGCTGCGCGTTGGGAATGGCAGAGGCCATGGCCTCGTGCTGGGCCGGGCCGCTCCAGGCGTCCTGTCGGCCCGTCAGGACCAATGTGGGGCAAGCGATGCCGGGGAGTAGCGGTGCTGCATCGGGCCGGGTCAGCAGCGCATGGATCTGTGCGGCGTACTGCGCGGCGTTACCGCGGTCGAACATGGCCAGCACCTCTTCGAAGATGGGGCCGCCGATGCGGTCCGGGTGCACCATCCCGCGGGCCCACTCCTGGGCCATGACGCGCATGCCATGGGTCTGTGCCATCTTGAGCAGGGCCATGCGCCCTGCCCGCTCTTTCTCGCCCGCCTCGCCGGCAGCCAGCGGGTGCGTGCCAGTGTCCAGCAGCGCCAGGCGCTCGACACGCTGCGGCGCCAGACGCATGACTTCCAGCGCCACGCGGCCGCCCATGGAGTGACCAGCCACACAGAAGCGTCCGGTGGGCGCTTCGTCCAGCACCTGCTGCGCCATGGTAGTCAATGAATCGCGCAGGCCCCAGGCAGGGATGACACAGTTCGCCTGGCCCTCGAGCGCGGCGACTTGCGGCGCCCAGACGGCGGCGTCGCAGTTCAGTCCAGGCAGGAGCATGAGGGTCGTGGGCATGGTCAGAACACCTCCGTATCGACTTCGCGGTTGCTCTGCTCGCTGTAGCGGTTACCCACCACGGTCTGCGGGTTGATGACGGCCTCGACCTTGGCCATCAAAGCTGGCGAGAGCTTCACGTTGGCGGCGCCCACGTTCTCGGCCAGGTGCTCCAGGCTCGTGGTTCCGAAGAGCGGAATGATGTGCGGCGCCTTGTGCAGCAGCCAGGCCAGGGCCAGCTGGGCCGGGGTGCAGCCGGTCTCCTGGGCCACGGCCTCGTAGGCCGGTAGCAGCTGCAGATTGCCCGCATAGTTGGCCGGCTCGAAGCGCGGCATGCCGCGGCGGATGTCCTTGGCGTCCAGCGCGGCCACATCGCGCAGCTGGCCGGTGAGAAAGCCCCGCGCCACCGGGCTGAAGGCCACGAAGGCGATGCCCAGTTCCTGACAAGCCTGGAGTACGGCGATCTCGGGGTTGCGCGTCCAGAGAGAATATTCGGTCTGGACAGCGGCGAGCGGGTGCACGGCATGGGCCTTGCGGAGGGTGATGGCCGACACTTCACTCAGGCCGATGGTGCGCACATGACCGCGTTCGACCAGGCGCGAGAGTTCGCCCACGCTGTCCTCGATGGGCACCTTCTTGTCCCAGCGGTGCAAGTAATAGAGATCGATCACATCGGTCCCCAGGCGGCGCAGGCTGTCTTCGCAGTTCTTGCGGATGGCCTCGGGGCGACCATCGATCACACGCACGAGCTTGCCGTCGCCGGCCACATCCACACCGGCCATGCCGCCCTTGCTGGCGAGCACGATCTTGCTGCGATGCGCCTTGAGCACACGGCCCACCAAGGTTTCGTTGGCGCCGAAGCCATAGAGGGCCGCCGTGTCGAACAGGGTGACGCCGGCATCCAGGGCGCTGAGCAGTACGCGCTCGCTATGCTCGGGTGTCGGTGGTTGACCATAGGCATGGCTCAGGCTCATGCAGCCCAGGCTGAGGGCAGAGACGCTGAAGGGGCCGACTTTTCTTTCTTGCATGGTTGGACTCCGTGGTGGCGACGCAAGAAGGGGTCAGAGCACATCGCCGCTGCGCGACGAGTGATCCGACCCCCTCTTGCTTTGGGTCATCGCAGGATTGTGCCGTCTCAGGCCAGCTGCTGCTCCAGCTGGTGCAGCACCTGGTAGCAGGGCAGCACCTGGGCCACGCTGGCGTTGGGCTCGCGGCCTTCGCGGATGGCGGCGAAGAACTCGCGGTCCTGCAGCTCGATGCCGTTCATGGACACGTCCACCTTGCTCACGTCGATCTTCTCGTCCTTGCCGTTGAACAGGTCGTCGTAGCGGGCGATGTAG
>CAMLNH010000299.1 GCA_946481355.1 uncultured Curvibacter sp. | reverse complement strand
CGCTGGAATCCAGCCACGCCTTTGCCTACGCCATGAAGCTGGCCAAGACCATGCGCCCGGACCAGTCCATCCTGGTCAACCTCTCGGGCCGCGGCGACAAGGACATCGGCACCGTGGCCGACCTCTCGGGCGCCGACTTCTACGACCGACCCTCCATGCGCGGCATCTCGGTCAAGGGGGGAGTCAGCAAATGAGCCGCATCAACGCCACCTTCGCCGCACTGCAGGCACAAAAACGCAAGGCCCTGATCCCCTTCGTCACGGCCGGCTACCCCTATCCCGACATCACACCCGAGCTCATGCTGGGCATGGTGGCCGCGGGCGCGGACGTGATCGAACTGGGCGTGCCCTTCTCCGACCCCAGCGCCGACGGCCCGGTCATCCAGGCCGCGGGTGACAAGGCTCTGGCTGCCGGCATCGGCCTGCGCCAGGTGATCGAGATGGTGCGTGAATTCCGGCTGAAGAACAGCACGACACCCGTGGTCCTGATGGGTTACGCCAACCCCATCGAGCGTTACAACCAGCTGCACCCGGCCAACGGTGAGCACGCCTTTGCGCGCGATGCCGCCGCGGCCGGTGTGGACGGTGTGCTGGTCGTGGACTACCCGCCCGAGGAATGCGAGGCCTTCGCCGCCGCACTCAAAAAGCATGGCCTGGACCTGATCTTCCTGCTCGCCCCCACCAGCACCTACGAACGCATGGCCCAGGTGGCCCGCATCGCCAGCGGCTATGTCTATTACGTCTCGCTCAAGGGCGTGACGGGGGCCGGCACCTTGGACACCGGTGCTGTGGAGGCCATGCTGCCGCGGATCCGCCAGCACGTGAAGGTGCCGGTGGGCGTCGGTTTCGGTATACGGGATGCGGCCAGCGCCAAGGCCGTCAGCCGGGTGGCCGACGCTGTGGTCATCGGCACCCGGATCATCCAGATCATCGACCCGCTGCCGCGCGCACAAGTCGTGCCCGCAGCCTCGGATTTCCTGCGGGAAATCCGCCAGGCTTTGGACGCATAATCCCGGTCTTGCGTTGCACTGCCATCGTAATCTGACCCTCATTTAAGGACGTCACCATGAGTTGGCTCGAAAAACTCCTGCCCCCCAAGATCCAGCCCAGCGATCCAGCCGATCGCCGCAGCGTTCCCGAAGGCCTGTGGATCAAGTGCCCCAGCTGCGAATCCGTGCTCTACAAGACCGATCTGGAACAGAACCAGAACGTCTGCCCGACCTGCAGCCACCACCACCGCATCGACGCGCGCACGCGTTTGAATCTCTTCCTCGACAACGAAGGCCGTTACGAGATCGGTCAGGAAGTGCTGCCGGTCGACGCGCTCAAGTTCAAGGACAGCCGCAAGTACCCCGAGCGTCTCAAGGAGGCGCTGGAGGCCACGGGTGAGACCGACGCCTTGATCGTGCAGGGCGGCGCCGTGCACGGCATCGGCGTCGTGGCTGCGGCTTTTGAATTCGGCTTCATGGGCGGCTCCATGGGCTCGGTCGTGGGCGAGCGTTTCGTGCGCGGCGTCGAGACCGCCATTGAGCAGAAAGTGCCTTTCCTGTGCTTCACTGCCACCGGCGGCGCGCGCATGCAGGAAGGCCTGCTGTCCCTGATGCAGATGGCCAAGACCAATGCCGCCCTGACCCGCCTGGCCAAGAAGAAGCTGCCCTACATCAGCGTGCTGACCGACCCCACCATGGGCGGCGTGAGCGCGGGCTTTGCCTTTGTGGGTGACGTGGTAATTGCCGAGCCCAAGGCCCTGATCGGCTTTGCCGGCCCACGCGTGATCGAGAACACCGTGCGCGTGAAGCTGCCCGAAGGTTTCCAGCGTGCCGAGTTCCTGCAGGAAAAGGGCGCCGTGGACTTCATCTGCGACCGCCGCGAACTGCGCAAGACCATCGCCAGCACCCTGGCCATGCTGCAGCGCCAGCCGGCTGATGCGGTGATCTGAAGAATCTCCGCAGCCACCCGCAAAACCGGCCTGATGGCCGGTTTTTTCATTCAAAGCAGCGCCCAGCCCTGTATCTCCCCCAGGACGATCAGCGCCACCTGCAGCAGCACCAGCAGCACCAGGGGTGACAGATCAATGCCACCCACCAGGGGCACGAAACGACGGATGGGGGCCAGCACGGGTGCTACCAGGCGTTCGATGACCTCGGACAGCACCGTGCGCGACTGCACCCAGGACAGCACGGCATAGACGATGATCAGCCCCGTCAGGCCCGAGATCACGATCTTCACCACCCCGAAAACAGCCAGGATCAGCACCGAGACGTAGCTGTAGCCGAAACCCAGCAGTGTCCAGAGCAGGGTGAACTGCAGCAGCACGATCAGGTAGGCGGCCAGCAGGCTGCTCATGTCCCAGCGCCCGGCGGAGGGCACGAAACGCCTCAGCGGCAGCACGATCCAGTCGGTCAGGGCAAAGACAAAGCGCCCGATCGGGTTACCCGAACGCGCCGACATGGGGATGCGCTGGTGCTGCATGTACAGGCGCAGCAGGCAGGCACCGGCCAGCACGCCGGCGGTCACTTCGAGCAGCAGGGAAATGATCTGGAACAGCATGAATGGTCCGGACAGGTGGTGGTGAGGCTGCGGGGATGATAGCGTCATTAAAATAGCGGGTTTGGGCCGCGCCTGCAGCCCGGCCTTACCCATCACCACCCATGTCCGAACAACACACCCCCGCCCCGGCCCAGGATGAAAACCAGCTGATCGCCGAACGCCGCGAGAAGCTCAAGACCATCCGCCAGCAGCAGGCCGCCGGCCAGGGTCCGGCCTTCCCCAATGACTTCAAGCCGGCCGACCGCGCCGCCGACCTGTTTGCCGCCCATGCCGGCCAGACGGCCGAAGGCCTGCTGGAACAGGCCGCGCGCGCCAGCGTGGCCGGTCGCATGATGCTCAAGCGCGTCATGGGCAAGGCCAGCTTCGCCACCCTGCAGGACAGCACGGGCCGTATCCAACTCTATGTCACGCGCGACGCCATCGGCGAAGAAGCCTACGCCGCCTTCAAGCACTGGGACCTGGGCGACATCCTGGCCGCCGAGGGCACGGTCTTCAAGACCAAGACCGGCGAGTTGTCAATCCAGGTCAGCCGCGTGCGCCTGCTGACCAAGAGCCTGCGCCCCATGCCGGACAAGTTTCACGGCGTAGCCGACCAGGAGGTCAAGTACCGCCAGCGCTATGTGGACCTGATGACCGACGAGGAAGCGCGCAAGCGTTTTGTCGCGCGCAGCAAGGCCGTGAGCTCCATCCGCGACTACATGGTCACGCACCACTTCCTCGAAGTGGAAACGCCCATGCTGCATCCCATCCCGGGCGGTGCCAATGCCAAACCTTTCGTGACGCACCACAATGCACTGGACCAGGAGATGTTCCTGCGCATCGCGCCCGAGCTGTACCTCAAGCGCCTGGTCGTCGGTGGCTTCGAGCGCGTGTTCGAGATCAACCGCAACTTCCGCAACGAAGGCATCTCGG
>CAMLNH010000298.1 GCA_946481355.1 uncultured Curvibacter sp. | reverse complement strand
TGTCTGTGCCGAGAAGCGCAGCGGCAGGCGGATCAAGAGACGCGCATGTCTGAGCGCAGCGAGTTTGCGCGGCTCCCGCCTGGCGCGAGCATCGCAGGTTGCCCCGGCACAGCCGGGGTCACAGACACCAGGGTCGCTTTTCTTTGCCTACTTTCTTTGGCGACGCAAAGAAAGTAGGTGCGCCGCCGGGCGCACGTCCCGGCCAAACCACGCCGCCGGGGCGAGACCCGGCATGTCTGAGCACCAACCCTGCGGGACACCGCAACAAGACCCCAGCCCCTCTAGAATGAGCACCCATCCCATGACCGACACCTCCCCGCATCCCTCGCCCCTGTGCTGGGCCCTGATCCCCTGTGCCGGCACGGGCACGCGTTCCGGGGCGGCCGGTCCCAAGCAGTACCAGCCTGTGGCCGGTCAGCCCATGGTGTTGCACACGCTGGCGGCCTTTGCGGCCGTGTCGCGCGTCAAGCGCACCCTGGTCGTGGTGGCGCCCGGCGACCGTTTTCTGCACCCAGGCCCTTCGGCCGCCTGGGTCGTGGCCGACGCGGGCGGCGACACGCGCGCAGCCACTGTGACCAACGGCCTGGCCGTGCTGCGCAGCCTGGGTGCGAGCGACGATGACTGGGTACTGGTGCACGACGCGGCGCGCTGCCTGGTCACACCGGCGCAGATCACGCAGCTCATCGAGGCTTGCGCGCTGGACGCGGTGGGCGGTCTGCTGGCGCTGCCGCTGCCCGATACGCTCAAGCAGGAAACGAATGGAGCGGACAAGGGCCGCGTGGCCGCCACCCTGCCCCGCAGTGACAAGTGGCTGGCCCAGACGCCACAGATGTTCCGTCTGGGGCTCTTGCAGCGCGCGCTGCAGCAGGCGGGCGACACCGTGACCGACGAATCCTCGGCTATCGAGGCCCTGGGCCTGGCGCCGCGCCTGGTGCCCGGCAGCGCGCAGAATTTCAAGGTGACCTATCCCGAGGACTTTGCCCTGGCAGAGGCGGTCCTGACAGCAAGAGGTGGCAAACGATGAACATACGCGTGGGTGAAGGCTGGGATGTGCACCAGCTGATCGAGGGGCGCCAACTCATCCTCGGCGGTATCGAGATCCCCTACGACAAGGGCCTGCTCGGCCATTCGGATGCCGACGCCCTGCTGCACGCCATCACCGACGCGCTCTTCGGCGCCGCGGGTCTGGGTGACATCGGCCGTCACTTCCCGGACACGGATGCGCGCTTCAAGGGTGCGGATTCCGGCGTGCTGCTGGCCGAGGCCGCGGCACGGGTGCGCGCAGCCGGCTGGCAGATCGGCAATGTCGACAGCACCATCATCGCCCAGGCACCCAAGATGGCGCCTCATATTCCGGCCATGCGCGAGCGCATTGCGGCCCTGCTGGGCCTGGCCGCCGACGCGGTGAATGTGAAGGCCAAGACGGCCGAGAAGCTGGGGCCCGTGGGCGAGGGCCTGAGCATCGAGGCGCGCGCCGTCGTGCTGCTGCAGCGGACCTGAGGCCCTGACGCCGCGCGCTCAGCTGCGCGCCTGCTGCAGCTGGATGCGCGTGGTGAAGCCGCCGGTGCTGCTGTTGCCGATGCCGAACTTGCCGCCCATGCGGCGCACGGTCTTGTCCACGATGGACAGGCCCAGGCCGGCGCCCGTCGCGGCAGTACGCGCGGCGTCACCGCGGTAGAAGGGCTTGGTCAGGTTGGGCAGGTGGTCGGGCGTCACGCCAGGGCCATGGTCGCGCACGCGGATCTGCACCCACTGGTCGCGCGCGCGCGCGCTGATGTCCACGGTGGTGATGCCGGTCTCAGGCGTCTTGCCGTAGCGCCGCGCGTTCTCGACGAGGTTGGAGATGATGCGGCCCAGTTCGACGGCGTCCGCCATGACCCAGACGTTGTCCTGCAGCTCCAGGTTGAACTGCATGTCGCCGCGGTCCTTGAAGGCAAAGAGGCTGGCGCGGATGACCTCATTGAGGTTGACGCGCGTGAGCTTGACGTGATCGGGCCGCGCGTAATCCATGAACTTGTCGATGATGGCGTCGAGCTGCTCCAGGTCGGCCACCATATGCGCCTGCGCGTCGGGGTCGGCCACGCTCATCTCGGTTTCCAGGCGCAGGCGCGCCAGCGGGGTGCGCAGGTCGTGCGAGATACCGGCCAGCATGACGGCGCGGTCCTGCTCGATCTTGGCCAGGCGCTGCGCCATGCGGTTGAAACCGATGTTGACCTGCCGGATCTCGGTGGTGGGCACGCGTTCGTTGAGGCGGCTGGCGGCGAAATCGCCCTCGCGGATGCGGCTGGCCGCGAAGGACAGCTGCTTGAGCGGGCGGTTGATCAGGCGCGCGATGATGGCCGCACCCGTCAGCGAGAGCAGCACGCCGGTGGAGAGCCAGATCAGCCAGGTCTTGTTGGCGGTCTGGTTGAAGCGAGCGCGGTCGGTGTGCAGCCAGTAGCTGTCGCGCTCGATCAGGAAACCCACCCAGAGACCCGGCTTGCCGTTGACGCTGCTCGCCACCACCGTGCCCGGGCCGAGACGGGCCGTGAGCTCCTGCACCACGCGCCGGCTCAGACCGTCGTTTTCATAAGCCTCGAAGCGGTCGCCAGGTTCGCGCGGCAGCACGCGCACGCCCTCCTTCTCGGTCATGGTCTTGATCAGCGAGACACGCTGGATGGCATCGGAGTGCACCAGCGCGGCACGGCTGAGGTTGACGAGCGAGGCGATCTGCTGCGCCGTCTGGATGGCGCGCGGCTCGAATTCGAGCGCGCGCAGGGTCTGCAACCAGGCCAGGATGCTGCCGAAGAGCAGCAGGGCCAGCAGGAAGAAGGTGCGCCAGAAGAGGCTGAGGCCGGGCTGTTCCTGGAGTTCGCCCTCGAGGTCGGCCGGCGTGGTTTCCATGGGCCCGCCGCCGCGGGTGCTGCCGCCATGCTGGCTTTCGGTCAGCCGGGGCTGCCAGCGCGCGGGATCAGGCAACGGGCTGGGTTTGCGGCGTGCGGACGAAAAGATCAACCTGCACCGTCCGGAACAAAGACATAGCCCACGCCCCAGACCGTCTGGATATAGCGCGGCACGGCGGGATCGATCTCGATCAGCTTGCGCAGGCGCGAGACCTGCACGTCCAGGCTGCGGTCGAAGGGCTCGAACTCACGGCCGCGTGCCTGCTGCGCGAGCTTCTCGCGCGACATGGGCTGGCGCGGATGGCGCACCAGGGCCTTGAGCATGGCGAATTCACCCGTGGTCAGGGGCAGTTCCTCGCCGTCCTTGCGCAGGGTGCGCGCGCCCATGTCGAAGGTGTAGGGGCCGAAGCTCACCACTTCCTGGTCGCTCGACGGCGCGCCCGGCGCCTCGGGCGCGGGGCGGCGGCGCAGCACGGCGTTGATGCGCGCCAGCAGCTCGCGCGGGTTGAAGGGTTTGCCCAGGTAGTCGTCGGCGCCGACTTCGAGGCCGACGATGCGATCGACGTCCTCGCTCTTGGCGGTGAGCATGATGATGGGCGTGCGGTCGCCATTGGCGC
>CAMLNH010000297.1 GCA_946481355.1 uncultured Curvibacter sp. | reverse complement strand
GCCTCCCCGATCTCGTCCGCGTTCAGCGGCTGGGCCGACACATAGAGCAGCGCGTAGATCTGCCCCACCGTGCGGTTGATGCCCCAGCGGCTACCCATTTCACCGAAATGCAGCACGAAACGCTGCGTGAGGGGTGGAAGCTTCATGCCTGGCCTTTCTGAGTTTTCAGTATTTTCTGAAAACTCAGGAATTCTTGAATCAAGCAGCGCAAGACCTTGACTGGAATCAAGGGCTATTGGCGGCCGAACATCTGGCGTTCCGGCCAGAAACAGCCTCTTGATAGACACAGAGAGGCATAATGAAACCCGGCTTTATCCGGAATTCACCATGAACCTGCACCAATTCCGCTTCGTCCAGGAGGCCGCGCGCCACGGCCTCAACCTCACGGAAGCGGCCAAGGCCCTGCACACCTCGCAGCCCGGCGTGTCCAAGGCCATCATCGAACTCGAAGAAGAGCTGGGCATCGACATCTTTGCCCGCCACGGCAAGCGCCTCAAGCGCATCACCGAACCCGGCCAGCAGGTGCTCAAAAGCATCGAGCTCATCATGCGCGAGGTCGGCAACCTCAAGCGCATCGGTGAGCAATACAGCAAGCAGGACAGCGGCACGCTCTCCATCGCCACCACCCACACCCAGGCACGCTACGTGCTGCCCGAACCCGTGGCCAAGCTGCGTGCGGCTTGGCCCAAGGTCAACCTCTCGCTGCACCAGGGCAACCCGGACCAGGTGGCGCGCATGCTCATCGACGAGATTGCCGAGATCGGCATCGCCACCGAATCCCTGGCCGACTACGACGAACTCGTCACCCTGCCCTGCTACGAATGGCAGCACGTGCTGGTGCTGCCTGCCAGCCACCCCCTGGCCGCCAAGGAGCGCCTGAGCCTGGAAGACCTGGCCGCCGAACCACTCATCACCTACCACCCCACCTTCACGGGCCGCACGCGCATCGACACCGCCTTCGCCCAGCGCAAGCTCAACCCGCGCATCGTGCTCGAAGCCATCGACTCCGACGTCATCACCACCTACGTCAGGCTCGGCATGGGCCTGGGCCTGGTCGCGGAAATGGCCGTGCGCAACATGCCCGTGCTGGCCGGCACCGAAGAGCTGGTCACGCGCCCGCTGGGCCACCTCTTCGGCAAGAACGTCACACGCGTGGCCTTCAAGAAAGGTGCCTACCTCCGCAACTTCGTCTACGAATTCGCCGAGCTGTTGAGCGAGCGGCTGCAACGCGAACTCGTCGCGCGCGTGATGCGTGGTGAACACACGGATTACGAGCTGTAAGCCCCTGACTGAGCATCCCCCCTGAGGCGCTGCGCGCCTTCCCCCCAGGGGGATGCGCCCAGTGGCCCGGCAAAGCCGGTTCCACGGGCGCCCTGGTGAAACAATACAAACCTTGCGTATCCTTTCAGCATGAACCCGAGAACCCCTGCCCTCCAGAGCCGCCTGCCCAATGTCGGCACCACCATCTTCACCGTCATGTCCGCCCTGGCCGCCGAGAAAGGCGCCGTGAACCTGGGCCAGGGCTTCCCTGACTTCGAAGGCGACCCGCGCCTGGTCGACGCCGTCACGAAAGCCATGCAAGGCGGCCTCAACCAGTACCCGCCCATGACCGGCGTACCCGCGCTGCGCGAAGCCATCGCGAAGAAGGTGGAGGCGATCTACGGCCACCGCTACGACGCCAACAGCGAAATCACCATCACCGCCGGCGCCACCCAGGCCATCCTCACCGCCATCCTGGCCATCGTGCACCCGGGGGATGAAGTCATCGTGCTCGAGCCCTGCTACGACAGCTATGTGCCCAATATCGAGCTAGCCGGCGGTGTGGTGGTGCGCGTGCCGCTCACCCCCGGCAGCTTCCGCCCGGACTTCGGCAAGATCTCTGCGGCCATCACGCCCAAGACCCGCGCCATCCTCGTCAACAGCCCGCACAACCCCAGCGGCATGGTGTGGACCCAAGAGGAAATGCTGCAGCTGCAGGAGTTGCTGGCCCCGACCGACATCCTCGTCATCAGCGACGAGGTCTACGAACACATGGTCTTCGACGGCCAGCAGCACGAAAGCGCCGCGCGCTTTCCCGGCCTGGCCGCGCGCAGCTTCATCGTCAGCAGCTTCGGCAAGACCTACCACGTCACCGGCTGGAAGGTCGGCTACGTGGCCGCCCCCGCGCCGCTCACCGCCGAGTTCCGCAAGGTGCACCAGTTCAACGTCTTCACCGTCAACACCCCGGTGCAGCACGGCCTGGCCGCCTACATGGCGGACCCCCGGCCCTACCTGGACCTGCCCGCCTTCTACCAGCGCAAGCGCGACCTGTTCCGCGAAGGCTTGAAGAAGACCAAGTTCCGCATGCTGCCCGGCCAGGGCACCTACTTCCAGTGCGTGGACATCTCGGCCGTGAGCGACCTCAACGAGGCGGACTTCTGCCAATGGCTCACCACCGAGATCGGCGTTGCCGCCATCCCGCTCTCGGCCTTCTACGGCAACGGGTTCGACCAGAAGGTCGTGCGCTTCTGTTTTGCCAAGAAGGAAGAGACACTCAACACCGCACTGGAGCGGCTGGCAAAGCTGTAGCCGCGCGCCCACGCGCTCCGTTCAGCCTGAGCCCGTGGATGGCTTGCGCTCCCAAGCCACTACCTTAGAATGCACAGAATTCTGTAACCTCACTAGGAGCCGCCATGGGAATAGCCGCCAACGACGTCGTGCCCTTCACCCAGGCACGCGCCAGCTTGTCAGAATTGGCCGACCAAGCGAAGGCCGGTGCCGAGAAGATCATCACGAAAAACGGTGAGAGCTACGTTGCCCTGATCGACGCCGACCGGCTGGACTATTACCACCGCCTGGAGCGCGAGCGTATTCACCTGCTACTGCTCGAAGACGCCAAGCGTGGCTTGGCCGATATAGCAGCCGGTCGCACCCAGGAGGCAGATGCGGCCCTCGCCCAGTTCCAGCAACGCCACGCCGCCAAAGTCAAGTCCGCTCAAGCTGCTGTGAAAAAGCGTGACTGAGCAACAGCCCTTGTACCGGGTGGAGCTGACCGGCAGCTTTCTGGAGCGCCTGGAAAGCATCAAGGTTTTTCTGGCAGAAGCTGATGCAGCCTATGCCTTTGACGCGCTTGTGCACGATTTGCGAAGCACGGTCATTCCCAACCTGGCACGGTTCCCCCGCATCGGTCGGCGTTACCTGGACACACCACCGCAATCCACCGAAGCGCTGGCCCAGCTGGCCTCGCTGCCGGTCGGTGCACCAGACTCCCTGCGGGTCTACCTGCACGGCGACTACCTGCTCCTCTACGCGGCCGTGACAGCCAATGCCACCGTGTACCTGCTGTCCATCCGGCACCATCGCCAACTCAGCTTCGACTTCACAAAACTATGGCCCGGCCCCTGAGGCCAGCCCTGCTTGCGCTATACCGATTGAAGATTTGACTCATGAATAATCACAAAGAAACTGAACGGGCGGAACTCCACAAGACTATCTGGCGCATCGCCAACGCCCTGCGGATCGCGAAGAACCAGGCCGGCGACCCCTACCG
>CAMLNH010000296.1 GCA_946481355.1 uncultured Curvibacter sp. | reverse complement strand
TTCGCCACCGCCTATGACCGCCACCAGGACCGGCTGATCCTGCGCGAGGGCCTGCTCGTGGCCTTCTTCCTGGCCGGCCTCGTTGTGCTGGGTGGCCAACAGCAGTGGTGGCTGCAACCGGTGCTCATGGGCATGGACAGCACCACGGTGTTCTTCGGCGCCACGGCGCTCACGGCCATCACCGACAACGCCGCGCTGACCTATCTGGGCTCGCTGGTGCAGGGCCTGAGCGAGGAGTTCAAGATCGCCCTGGTGGCCGGTGCCGTGACCGGTGGCGGCCTGACCGTGATCGCCAATGCGCCCAACCCGGCCGGCGTGTCCATCCTGCGCGGCAAGTTCGAGGACAACACCATCAACCCCCTGGGCCTGCTGACCGCCGCGCTGCCGCCGACCCTCGTGGCGGTGCTGGCTTTCCGGCTGCTCGGATTTGCGTGCATGATGGCGGCATGCAGGCGCGCATCTCCGTCATCACCCTCGGCGTCGACGATCTGGAGCGCGCCCTGCGCTTCTACCGCGACGGCCTGGGTTTCGCCACCGAAGGCATCGTCGGTGCCGAGTTCGAGCACGGCGCCGTCGTCTTCATCGACCTGGAGCACGGCCTCAAGCTCGCGCTGTGGCCGCGCAGCAGCCTGGCGCGTGACAGCGGGCTGGCGCTGACGCCGCCCTGCCCCACGGGCCTCTCGCTGGGCCACAACGTGGCCTCGCGCGCCGAGGTGGACGCCGTGATGAAGAAAGCCGCCCATGCGGGCGCAAGCATCGTCAAGCCCGCGCAGGTGACCTTCTGGGGTGGCTATGCCGGTTATTTCCAGGACCCGGACCAGCACCTCTGGGAAGTGGTGTGGAACCCGGCCTGGACGCCGGAGGGCGATTAGGGCCTGTTCAGACTAATTTCTTGAGATGCGTTGCGGATCAAAAAAGTCATGCGGTAGGCGCGTGGACGCCGCCGGGGGGGCTCCCGGCAAGTCCACGCAACACCCCGCATGGCTTTTTTGGCCGCAACCCGTAGGGAACGGGGCGCCAACGGCGCCACTCGTTGTTGCACTCCTCGCCCAGACGGCCAGTCTGGGCTTCGTCGTGCGCCTAGATTGGCGCCGTTGGCGCCCCGTTCGCACTCAAGAAATTAGTCTGAACAGGCCCTAGCGATCAATGCGATCGGAGCCTGCACCGTCAACCTGGCGCGACTCCACGTCGATCACATCATCGGCCTGGGCTGAACGCGCGCCGGCCCCTCCGCGATAGAAACGCTCCCACTGCGCCTTGCGCAGCACGGTGAACACCAGCGGCTGCACAGGCTGGCCCGTGAGCTTGGCCCAGAGCGCGCGCAGGCCCCACCAGGCCAGCAGCAGCACAGCGGCGGCCAGCAGGCTGAGCAGGAAGACCAGGCCCGCGAGCAGCAGCACGGTGCGCAACAGGAAACCGAAGAACGTCTTGAGCATCTTGTCCAGGTTCATCGTGGGCACGTGGGTCCGAATGGCGCACTTGCAAGAGGGTCGCACATATCTTTACGCAGGGGCACCCGCCAGCAGCAGGCCCAGCGCGCGGCCCTGCACGAGCTGCAGGCCCTGCTGCTTCGCGTAGTCTGCGGCCGCCTCGGACACCGGTGCCAGGCAGAGGTAGACGCCGCGCGCGCCTTCGCGCTCACAGGCGGCTTGCAGGGCCTTGAGCGTCTCGACGCCATGGTTCACAGCCTTCCAGCGCCGGCAGCTCAGCAGGCTGCGCTGGCCCGCGCGCTCGATGCGCAGGTCCGCGCCCTCGCGCTCCAGCCGCGTGACGGTGTAGCCCGCAGCGGCGTAGACCTGCTCCAGCGCCTCGGCCAAGTCGCGCCAGTTCATCGCGCCGGCGCGCTCCAGCGCCGCCTCCACCTGCGCCGCACCGGGCGCCTGCCACTGGCGCCAGGCCGCGACAGCCGCCACCACCACGAAGGGGAAGGTGCCCAGCATCACGACCACGGCGTAGTCCTGCGGCAGCAGAGCAAAAGCCACCAGCGACATGAGCACAGAGATCAGCAGGCTGATCCACCAGGGCGAGCGCAGCAGCACCGCGAACAGCGAGCGCTCGTTCATCTTGAAACTGAAAGCCATTTTGTATGGGCCCTAGTGAGTGTGCGTGAGGTTGCCGACCAGCAGCACGAGCACGATGCCCGACATCAGCCAGGCAATCTGCGTCAGTGTCTCGCGCAGGGCCAGGCGCTTCTGCAGCTGGGGGATGAGGTCGGCCAGGGCCACGTAGATGAAGCTGCTGGACGCCACGACGAGGAAGAAGGTCAGGTAGTCACGCAGCAGGTCGACCAGCCACCAGCCCACCAGGCCGCCCAGGGCCGTGATGGCGCCCGCCAGCGTGACCTTGAGCAGCGCCGCCTTGCGCGTGCCACTGCTCTCGCGCAACACGGCCAGGTCGCCCATATGGTGCGGCACCTCGTGGGCCAGCACGGCCAGGGCGGCGATGAAGCCGAGCTGGAGGTCGGCCATGAAGGCCGAGGCGATCAGGATGCCGTCGCCAAAGCAGTGCACGCTGTCACCCACCAGCACGGACCAGCCGCCCGAGACGGGGCGTGGGCCTTGGTCATGCACGTGCCCATGCGCGTGGCCATGGTTGTGGCTGTGAACGTGATGGCGATGGTCGTGGCCACCCTTCGCCGCCTCATGGTGGTGCTCATGGCCGTGGTGCCAGAGCTCGGCCTTGTCGAGCAGGAAGAAGAAGACCACGCCGATCAACAGGGTCAGGAAGAGTTCGTGCGCGCCGAACTCGCTTTCGAAGGCCTCGGGCAGCAGGTGCAGGAAGGCCGTGCCCAGCAGGGCCCCGGCGGCCAGGCTGAGCATGTGCTGGGTGTAGCGCGCCAGCACGCCGAAGCTCAGGGCCGCGGCCAGCCAGACGCTGCCGATGCCGGCCACCAGCGTGCCGAGAAGGATGGCGAGAAGAGTCATGCTCCGATTCTCTCAGACGTGTCAAGACGTATCGGAACACGCAAGAAAAAGGCCGGCTCGCGGCCGGCCTGGTCGAAAAGGCGAAAACTACACGCCGTGCTGCTTGAACCATGCCAAACAGCGCTTCCAGCCATCCTCGGCCGCTTCCTTGCGGTAGCTGGGTCGGTAGTCGGCGTGGAAGGCATGCGGCGCATCCTTGTAGACCACGAACTGCGAAGCCTTGGAGGCCGCATTGCCCGTAGCCAGCGCGGCCTTCATCTTCTCGACGCCGTCGAGCGGAATGCCCGTGTCAGCCTCGCCGTACAGGCCCAGCACCGGGCCGTTGAGCTGGCTGGCGATGTCGATCGGGTTCTTGGGCGTGAGCTCGTTCTGCGCCCCGACGACACGGCCGTACCAGGCCACACCGGCCTTGATGGACTTGCTGTGCGCGGTGTAGAGCCAGGTCTGGCGCCCGCCCCAGCAGAAGCCCGTGACGCCCACGCGCTGCAGGTCGCCACCATTGGCGCCGGCCCAGGCCACGGTCGCGTCCAGGTCACCGGCCACCTGGGCGTCGGGCACCTTGGAGATCACCTCGGCGATCAGCTTGGCCATCTCGCCATAGCTCTGCG
>CAMLNH010000295.1 GCA_946481355.1 uncultured Curvibacter sp. | reverse complement strand
AATACTTGCGCCGCATCGTCCTGCCAGACCTCGCCGCCCACCACCACGCGTGCTGCGCGTGCACGCTCCAGACCGGCCACGCAGCGCAGCACGCTGGTCTTGCCCGAGCCCGAGGCGCCGTAGAGCACGGTGATGCCGCGCGCGGGCAGCTGCAGGTCTACCTGCAGGTCGAAGTCGGCCCGCGGCAGCGCGAGGCGGACGTGGAACTCCTGGGCCTCACTCATGTCAGCACCCGCGTATCACTGCGCCGCAGAAACGCCAGCGCCAGCAGCACGATGAAGCTGAACACCAGCATGCCGCCGGCCAGCCAGTGGGCCTGGCTGTATTCCATGGCCTCAACGTGACCGTAGATCTGGGTCGAGACCACGCGCGTGACGCCGGGAATGTTGCCGCCGATCATGAGCACCACGCCGAATTCGCCCACGGTGTGCGCAAAGCTCAGGATGGCCGCCGTGAGCAGACCGCCGCGCGCCTGCGGCAGGGCGACGGTGAAGAAGGCGTCGAGCGGGCGCGCACGCAAGGTGGCCGCCACTTCCAGCGGCCGCGGGCCCAGGGCCTCGAAGGCGTGCTGCAGGGGCTGCACGGCAAAGGGCAGCGAGAAGATGACGGAGCCGATCAGCAGACCCGTGAAGGTGAAGGACAGCACGCCCCAGCCCAGGGCCTGGGTCAGCTGGCCCAGCGGGCCGTTCGGCCCCAGGGCCACCAGCAGGTAGAAGCCCAGCACGGAAGGCGGCAGCACCAGCGGCAGCGTGACGAGTGCGCTCACGGGCGCGCGCCAGCGCGAAGCCGTGCCCGCCAGCCACCAGGCCAGGGGTGTGGCGAGGAGCAGCAGCAGCACGGTGGTCAGGGTGGCGAGCTCGATGGTCAGCCAGATGGCCTGCCAGGCTTCAGCGGATAGGGACATGAGGCTAAGTGATGTACGGGGTCCCAAGGATAGCGGTCCCAAGGCTCATGCGGTGCAGCCGGGGCTCAGAAGGCGTAACCGTAGGCCTGGATGATGGCGCGTGCTTTGTCGCCGCGCAGGTACTGCAGCAGCGCCGTGGCCGCGGCATTGTCCTTGCCCTTGTTGAGCAGGATGGCATCCTGGCGGATGGGGCTGTACAGCGCGGACGGCACCAGCCAGGCCGAACCTTCCTTGAGCTTGCCATCGGCCCAGACCTGGGACAGGGCCACGAAGCCCAGCTGGGCGTTTTCGGTGGCGACGAACTGCCAGGTCTGCGCGATGTTCTCGCCCTGCACGAACTTCGGCCGCAGGGTGTCGGTCACGCCGAGTTTCGTCATGGTCTCGATGGCGGCAGCGCCGTAGGGAGCCAGTTTGGGATCGGCCAGGGCAATCTTCTCGAACCGACCCGACTTGAGCACCTCGCCCTGGCCATCCACCAGGGCGGGCTGCCTGCTCCACAGCACCAGCTTGCCGATGGCGTAGGTGAAACGGCTGCCGCCCTGCCCCTCGCGCTCGAGCTTGACGGGGGTTTCATCGTCGGCGGCCAGCAGCACGTCGAAGGGCGCGCCATTGCGGATCTGCGCGTAGAAGCGGCCCGTGGAGCCGAAGGCCAGCACGGCCTTGTGGCCGGTGTCGGCCTCGAACAGCGGAGCGATCTTCTGCATGGGTGCCGTGAAATTGGCGGCCACAGCCACCTGCACCTCGGCAGCCTGCACGGCCACCACCGCCACCAGACCCCACGCGGCCACAGCCGCCAGACAGAAACGTTTCATCGTCAATCCCTCGCTATTCAGAAAATGAATAGCGAGACTCTAGCATGGATCTGCTATCGCTATTCTTCATATGAATAGCGAAGCACAGGCCCTGCTACCATGCGCCCATGAGCAAGACATCCCTGCCGCTGGCCGAGGTGCTGGGCTACGAGGCCAGCGACAAACGCATCGACATCCTGCGCCGCATCGGCCAGGCGGGCTCCATTTCCGAGGCCGCGCGTGGCGCGGGCGTGAGCTACAAGGCCGCATGGCAGGCGCTGGAGACCCTGGCCAACCTGGCCGGCACGCCGCTGGTGGAAAAGGCCGTGGGCGGCAGCGGCGGCGGCGGCGCGGTGCTGACGGTCGCCGGCCGGCGCGTGCTGCAGGCCGCCGAAGCCATGGCCGGCGCACGCCAGCAGGTGCTGGCCGCGCTGGAGCACGACAGCGCCTCAGGCCGCGCCGCGCTGGCCCTGCGCACCAGCATGCGCAACCAGTTCCCTTGCACGGTGGGCCACCTCAAGCCGCACCAGGGCCAGGTGCGGGTGCAGCTGCTGCTGGCCGACGACCATGCCGTCCATGCGCGCATCACCCGCGAAAGCGTTCAGCTGCTGGGCCTCAGGCCCGGGCTGCCCGTGCTGGCACTGTGCAAGGCCACGGCATTGCAGATCGCGCAACGCATCGCCCCCTCCCCTACGCGCAACCTGCTGTCCGGTACGGTCACACGCAGCTCGCGTGCCGCGGGCGGCGGTGAGGTGGGCCTGCGCCTGGCCGGTGGCGTGCAGCTCGTGGGTTTTGCGGCCGCCGGCCACGGCCTCCGGACCGGTGATGCTGCGATGGCGGCGGTGGACGAGGCCGGTGTGGTGATTGCCGCGGCCGGCTGAGTTCAGCACACCGTGCAGGCCTCGATCACGCGCAGGCTGGCGTCGCGGGTGTGCTCCATGAGGTAGTCGAGGAAGACGCGGGTGCGCTGCGGAATGAATTTGCGCGAAGGCAGCGCCGCGTACATGCTCAGGCGGCCCGTGATCCAGGGCTGGAGCACCCGCACCAGATCGCCGCGCGTGAGGTAGGGCGCCACCACTTCCACCGACACCGAGGTGATGCCTGCACCATCGAGCGCGGCGCGCAGCAGGGTGTCGGTGTGGTTTGCCGAGACCACCGGCACCACCGCGATCTCCTCGACCGCTTCCGGGGCCTCCGGGCGCCAGAGACGCCAGGGTCTGGCGCGCCCCTGCGACGACTTCAGACGCAGGCAGTCGTGGTCCACCAACCCGGCCGGTGTCTGCGGCAGGCCGTGGCGCTGCACATAGGCAGGCGAAGCCACGAGGATGGCTTCGGAATCGATGACCTTGCGCGCCACGATGTCGCCGTCAAAGCTGCTGTCGGCGCCCATGAGGGCGATGTCGAAATCCTCCACCGGCGGCTCGGACAGGTTTTCGACCTCGATGTCGAGCACGATGCGCGGATAGCGCTGCCGAAAACCCGCGAGCATGGGGGCGATCACGTACGACGCCAGCACAGGCGGCGCATGCAGGCGCAGCGTGCCGCTGAGTTCCTGGGTGTAGGTGCTGACGAGCTCGTCAGCCTCCTCGATGTCCTGCAGGATGTTGCGCACGCGGTTGAGGTAGGCCTGGCCGGCGTCGGTGAGCGCCAGGCGACGCGTCGAACGCTGCAGCAGCCGGGTGCCGAGCCGGTCTTCGAGATCGGCCACGAGGCGGCTGACCATGGGCGGGGACATGTCCAGGGCACGGGCGGCGGCGGCGAATCCGCCCTCGTCCACCACGCGCTGGAACACTTTCATTGATTGCAGGCGGTCCATGGCGGTCCTAGGTTTGGGCTGGATATTGTTTCCTAAA
>CAMLNH010000294.1 GCA_946481355.1 uncultured Curvibacter sp. | reverse complement strand
CCTACGGCACCCAGGTGCTGATGAACGTGATCAACGAGGTGGGCGCGCTGCCCACGCGCAACCACCGCGACAGCCAGTTCGAGGGCGCCAAGGATATCTCGGCCGAAGCCATGGCCACGCCGCGCAAGACCGACGGCAAGAAGCACCTGGTGACCAACCAGGCCTGCTTCGGCTGCACCATCGCCTGCGGGCGCATCAGCAAGATGGACGAGAACCACTTCACCATCCAGAACAAGCCGCAGTACTGGGGCGCCTCGGGCGGCCTGGAGTACGAGGCGGCCTGGGCCCTGGGGGCGGCCAACGGTGTCAACGACCTGGAAGCCCTGCAATACGCCAACCTGCTGTGCAACGAGTACGGCATGGACCCGATCAGCTTCGGCGCCACCGTGGGCGCGGTGATGGAGCTCTACGAGATGGGCGTGCTGACCAAGGAGCAGCTGGGCATCGAGGCGCCCTTCGGTTCTGCGAAGGCGCTGGCCCACTTCACCGAGATCACGGCCAAGGGTGAGGGCTTCGGCAAGGAAATCGGCCAGGGCAGCAAGCGCCTGACGGCCAAGTACGGCCACCCGGATCTCTCCATGAGCGTCAAGGGCCAGGAGTTCCCGGCCTACGACGGGCGCAGCATCCAGGGCATAGGCCTGGCCTACGCCACGAGCAACCGTGGCGCCTGCCATCTGCGTGGCTACACCATCGCCTCCGAGGTGCTGGGCATCCCGGTCAAGACCGATCCGCTGGAGAGCGAGGGCAAGCCCGAACTCGTCAAGGCCTTCCAGGACGCGACGGCGGCCTTCGATTCCTCGGGCCTGTGCATCTTCACCACCTTTGCCTGGACCGTGCAGGACCTGGCGCCCCAGCTGCAGGCCGCCTGCGATGAGGCCTACACCACGGAGGAGCTGACCAAGATCGGCGAGCGCATCTGGAACATGGAGCGCGAGTTCAACAACCGCGCCGGCATGACACCCAAGGATGACCAGCTGCCCAAACGTCTGCTGACCGAGGCCGCCAAGACCGGTCCGGCCAAGGGCAAGGTCAACGAGCTGGCCAAGATGCTGCCCAGGTACTACGAGGTGCGCGGCTGGGACAAGGAAGGCCGGCCGACCGCCGACACCCGCAAGCGTCTGGGGCTCTGATGCGTCACCACGTCATCCTGGGCGCCGGCCCGGCGGGCGTGATCGCGGCCGAGACCCTGCGCAAGCACGCGCCGGGCGACCGCATCACCCTGGTGGGTGAGGAGCGCGAGGCGCCCTACTCGCGCATGGCCATCCCCTATCTGCTGATGGGCAACATCGGTGAGGAGGGCACGCTGTTGCGCAAGAGCGCAAGCCACTACGCCGACCTGCGCATCGAGACCGTGCAGGCGCGCGCGACGGCCGTGGATGTCAAGGCGAAAACGGTGAAGCTCGACAAGGGCAACGCACTGGCCTTCGACACCCTGCTGATCGCCACCGGCTCCACGCCGGTGAGTGCGCCCATCCCGGGCATGGCCCTGCCTGGCGTGCACAGCTGCTGGACTTTGGCCGATGCGCGTGCCATCCAGGCGCGTGCGGCCAAGGGCGCACGCGTGCTGCAGATGGGGGCGGGTTTCATCGGCTGCATCATCCTGGAAGCGCTGGCTGCGCGCGGCGTGCAGCTCAGCGTGGTGGAGATGGGCGACCGCATGGTGCCGCGCATGATGGGCCCGGCGGCCGGCGGCATGATCAAGCAGTGGGTGGAGTCCAAGGGCGTGGCGGTGTACACGGGGACCAAGGTGGAGTCCATCGCCCAGGGCAAGGGTCAGACGCTGGATGTCAAGCTCTCCAACGGCGAGACGCTGACCGTGGATCTGGTCATCAGCGCCACCGGCGTGAAGCCGGCCATCGGTTTCCTCGAAGGCTCGGGCGTCAAGTGCCTGCTGGGCGTGCTGACCGACGAGCACCTGCAGACCAATGTGCCTGGCATCTACGCCGCAGGCGATTGCGCTGAAGCCTACGACAAGATCAGCGGCCAGGCCATCGTGAGCGCCATCCAGCCCAACGCCGCCGAGCAGGCACGCGTGGCGGCCATCAATATGGCGCTGCAGGGGCGACCCGGCCACCGTGCCGTGCTGCACGGCGTGACGCAGATCAATGTGCTCGACACCCTGGGCCTGATCTCGGCGAGCTTCGGCCACTGGCAGGGCGTCAAGGGAGGTCAGCATGTCGAGTTGACGGATGCGGACAGCTGGCGCCACCTGAGCCTGCAGTTCCAGGACGATGTGCTCGTGGGTTGCAACAGCGTGGGCTGGACGCAGCATGTGGGCGTGATGCGTGGCCTGGTGGAAGACCAGGTGAAGCTGGGCAGCTGGAAGGACGAGCTGCTCAAGGATCCCACGCAACTGGTGCCGGCCTATCTGGCCAGTGCCCAGGCCCAGGGCGCCTGGAACGGCCCGGGCGACGAGCGGCGCCGATAATGCGCCGATGAAGATCACCTTCAAGCTCTACGCTTCGCTGACCGACTACCTGCCGCCGCAGGCGCGTGGTGACAACCTGGTGCAGCTCGACGTGGCGCCCGGTGCCACCATCGCCCAGGTGGCCGAACCCTTCGGATTGCCGCACAAGCTGGTGCACCTGGTGCTGGTCAACGGCGTCTATGTGCCGCCGGCCGAGCGCGCCGCGCGCGCGCTCAGCGAGGGCGATGTGCTGGCGATCTGGCCGCCCATCGCGGGCGGCTGAGCAAGCGGCCGATCCCGTGCAGTCTTCCTATCCCGAGACCTTCGAGCGCGACATGGCCTGCACCGCGGCCGAGTGGCTGGCCTGGCTGCCTGCGGCGGTGGGCGAGCATCCTTGCCAGCAGGGACTGGGCGAGGCTCGGGTGCAGATCGGTTCCGGCGCCTTGCAGCTACAGTGGCAGGCCCAGCCGCCCCGCGTGATCGCCCTCGTGCGCCTGCCGCGTCTGCTGGTGCGCTTTGTTTTTCACGATGTACCCGATGCCGAGCGCACGGCTTTCATGCGCCGCTTCGATCTCTACACCCAGCGCGGCGGGGGCTGAAAAGATGTCAGGTTGCCGAGCCAGGGTTGGCCAAGCCCTTCTCGATCCAGGCGAGGCTGTGCTTGATGGGACCTCGGATGCCCTTCATCGGGTTGTCCGGTCGATCTCCTTGGACACGAGGGTGTTGTTCCAGCAGATCCAGTGTCACCAAAGCCTTTCGTAGCGTTGTCAACGATGGTGCTGGATGCACGCCGTCTCGGATTGCTGACAGCAGTGTCAAGTGCAGCGCACTGGTGAGCGTCCAGATGGTGTTCAGGCGATACCCTCCAAGATCGGGTTTCTTGGCGAGGGCGCTCAGGAGTTCAATCAAGTCTGGCAGCAGCGCGGTTGGACGACGTTCACGCACGGAGACCGCAGCGGCAAAAAGTTCTTCCGGGCTGGCTTCTGGGGTGAGATACGCCTTGAGATCGTCAATTTCATCAAGATTCTTTGCGTTGCCCTTGATGGTCTGGCGCACGGAGGCGAGGTCCTTCAGGGGTGCGTTCGCATCAAAACGTGAAAGGATCTCGTTGAAAAGACGTCTCTCGCCAACGATTTCCGTCTCCAGCTCTATGATCAGTTGTTCACCCTGAGC
>CAMLNH010000293.1 GCA_946481355.1 uncultured Curvibacter sp. | reverse complement strand
GCTCGTTGAGCACGGCGCGGATGGTGCGGCCGGTGTAGAGCACGTCGTCGAGCACGAGGATGCGGGCGCCGTTGACGTCGAAGGGCAGCACCGTCTGGCCGCTGCTGGCCAGGCCGCGCTGGGCAAAGTCGTCGCGGTGCATGGACGAGGACAGCGTGCCGTGCTCGCCGGGGAGTTTCAGTTCGCGCTGCAGGCGCTCGGCCAGCCATGCGCCGCCAGAGGTCACGCCGACCAGGCGGGTCTCGGGCGTACACAGGCCGCGCACACCACGCAGCAGGTCCGCGTAGAGGGCTTCCGCATCCAGTGCCAGGGTACTCATTCCAGGGTCCTCAAGAATTGTTCCAGGATGACGCAGGCCGCGCCTGCGTCCGCGTCGGCCGCGCCATCGGCCAACGCTTCGGTCGTGCTGTAACGCTCGTCCACTTCATAGACCGGCAGACCAAAGCGCCCGCGCAGTTGACGCGCAAATTTCTGCGCCCGCACCGTATTCTCGTGCGGCGCGCCGTCCGGGTGGAAAGGTACGCCCACCACCAGGGCATCGGGTTGCCATTCCTTCAACAGGGCCGCAACCTTGTCGAAGCGCGCATCGCCTTCGGCACGGATGGTAGGCTGAGGCTGGGCCTGACGCAGCAGGCGGTTGCCCACGGCCACGCCCGTGCGCTTGAGACCGAAATCCAGAGCGAGAAAGGTTTGCTGTGCAGCAGGAACGGCGGTCACGCTGGGCGCTGCGGCGCTCATGCGTGACCTGCCTCGGGGGAGAGCATCCAGGCCTGCAGGCCCAGCAGGGACAGGGCCTTGTCGTAGCGCTGGGCCACGGGCGTCTCGAAGATCACAGCCGGATCGGCGTGCACGATGAGCCAGCTGTTCTCACCAATCTCGGATTCGAGCTGGCCCTGGGCCCAGGCCGAGTAACCCAGCGAGACCAGCACGCGGGCCGGGCCGGCGCCCGTGGACAGGGCTTCGAGCACGTCGCGCGAGGTGGTCATTTCCAGACCGCCGGGGATCATCATGGTCGAGGCGTAGACGGGCTCGGGCTTGTCCTCCCCCTCGACCGGGGCTGGCATATTGAGCAGCGCCTCATGCAGCACGAAGCCGCGCTCCGTCTGCACCGGGCCGCCATGGAAGACCGGGATGTCCTTGAGGTCGGCGCGGCCCAGCGGCAGTTCGACCTTGTCGAACAGATTCTGCAGCTTGATGTCGGTGGGCTTGTTGATCATGAGCCCGAGCGCGCCGCGCTCGCTGTGCTCACAGAGGTAGACCACACTTTTGGCAAAAGTCTCGTCCGCCAGTCCGGGCATGGCGATCAGAAAATGATTCGTCAGGTTGATCGGTGCAGAATCATCGGCCATACGTTGATTTTAACGGCCCCCATGGAAAAACAGTTCGACTCGGGTCTGGTGTGGTTCCGCCGCGACCTGCGGGTAGACGACCACCCCACCCTGCAGCTGGCGCTGCAGCGATGCCGCCGCGTGTACTGCGCCTTTGTCTTCGATCGCGAGATCCTCGATCCCCTGCCCCGGACGGACCGGCGCGTGGCATTCATCCGCGCCAGCCTCGTGGAGCTGGATCAGACCCTGCGCACTCTGGCCGGCAACGATCAGGCCGGCCTGATCGTGCGCCATGGCCTCGCCAGCGAGGAAGTGCCCGCACTCGCGCAACAGCTGGGTGTGCAAGCGGTCTTTGCGGCCCATGACTACGAACCCAGGGCCCAGTCCCGTGACGCCCGCGTGCGCGGGGCACTGGCCGCAGCTGGGATTGCCCTGCACACCTGCAAGGACCATGTGGTCTTCGAGGGACGTGAGGTCCTGACGGGCGGTGGCACGCCCTACACGGTGTTCACGCCCTACAAGCGCGCCTGGCTGGTGCGGCTGCAGGCGCAACCGGTGATACCCCAGGCCACTGAGGTCGGGCCTGGTGCCCTGGCGGCGCGTCCGGAACCGCTGCGTCAGCCCGTGCCCACGCTGGCCGAGATCGGCTTCGAGCCCAGCAACCTGGCCCAGTTGCGCATCCCGACCGGCGCCAGCGGCGGGCAGGCCCTGCTCGACGACTTCCTGGGCCGCATCGACCAGTACCACGAGGCGCGCGACTTCCCCGCGCTCAAGGGACCGAGCTATCTGAGCGTACACCTGCGCTTCGGTACGGTCTCGATCCGCCACCTGGTGGCGTTGGCCCAGCAGCGCATCGCCGCCGGCAGCCCCGGCGCGGCCACCTGGCTCAGCGAACTGATCTGGCGTGAGTTCTACTTCCAGATCCTGGCCAATTTCCCGCATGTGGACGGTCAAGCCTTCAGGCCGGCCTACGATGCCATCCGCTGGGAGTCCGGCGCCCACGCCGAGGCTCTGTTTGCAGCCTGGTGCGCAGGCCGCACGGGCTACCCCATCGTGGATGCCGCCATGCAGCAGCTCAACCAGAGCGGCTATATGCACAACCGCCTGCGCATGGTGGCGGGCAGCTTCCTGGTGAAAGATCTTGGCATCGACTGGCGCTGGGGGGAGCGCTACTTTGCCGAGAAGCTCAACGATTTCGACTTGGCGGCCAACAACGGCGGCTGGCAGTGGGTGGCGTCGAGCGGCTGTGACGCCCAGCCCTGGTTCCGCATCTTCAACCCCATCAGCCAGAGCAAGAAGTTCGACCCGCAGGGCCGTTTCATCCGCCGTTACCTGCCCCAGCTCGCCCCCCTGCCCGACGCAGCCTTGCACGCGCCCTGGCTGGCCAGCCCCGTGGAGCTGGCCGCTGCGGGCGTGACCCTGGGCAGCGGCTACCCGCAGCCGCTCGTGGCGCACGACGAGGCGCGCGAACGCACCCTGGCGCGCTACGCGGTGGTGAAGAAACCGGGAGAAAAGATGGAATGACCCGCGCAGCGCAAGCTGCGCGGGCCAGGGATCAGGCCGGCACGGCCTGCGTGCAGTAGTGCTTGACCAGAGCCAGCAGCTCGTCTTCCGAGTAGGGCTTGCCCAGGTAGTGGTTCACACCCAGCTGCTGCGCATGTTCGCGATGCTTCTCGGCGATGCGCGAGGTGATCATGATGATGGGCAGGTCCTTGAGCTTGGCATCGGCGCGGATGTTGCGCGCGAGGTCGAAGCCGTCCATGCGCGGCATCTCGATGTCCGACAGCACGACGGCCGGACGCTCTTGCGCGAGCTGCTCCAGCGCCTGCAGACCGTCGGCGGCCATCGCCACGCGGTAGCCTTCGCGGCGCAGCAGGCGCTGCGTGACGCGACGCACGGTGATGGAGTCGTCGACCACCAGCACCAGGGGCAGTTCGCCGCCACCGCTGGGCGCCTGCATCTGCTCGACGTCGGATTTGCGCGGCTGCGGCACGGCCACTGCGGGCGCTGCCGCCTCGCCGCTACCCTGCTGCAGTTCGTAGGCCTTCTCTCCGAACACGGTAGCCAGGGCCACGGGGTTGTAGATCAGCACCACGGCACCCGAGGCCAGCACCGACATGCCGGCCAGGCCGGGCAGGCGTGAGAGCTGGGGCCCCAGGTTCTTCACCACGACTTCCTGGTTGCCCAGCACTTCGTCGACGTGGATGGCCACGCGCTGACCGGCACTGCGCAGCATGACCACCGGCTGGGTCTTGCC
>CAMLNH010000292.1 GCA_946481355.1 uncultured Curvibacter sp. | reverse complement strand
GTGCCGGTGGCCGAGCGGGCCTCGGTGCAGCGCACGCTGGACGTGGCCCTGCAGCAGGCCCCCGACACCACGCTGTCCTTCATCGCCTTCCCGGGCACGGCCTTCTCCAGCCCGCACCACCACACGGTCTTCCTGCGCGGCAACGAGCCCTTCACCTCGCGCCTGCTGCAGCCGGTGCTGGTGGACGCCAGGACGGCGGAGGTGACGGCCTCACCCAAACTGCCCTGGTACCTGACGGCGCTGCTGGTGTCTCAACCGCTGCACTTCGGCGACTACGGCGGCGTTCCCATGCAACTGCTCTGGGCTTTGCTGGACATCGCCTCCATCATCGTGCTGGGCAGTGGTCTCTACCTCTGGCTCAGAAAGGGCAAGACGGCGCAGCAGAGCGTGCCCGATGCGGGCGCCAACGTGGAGGCGGCCACATGAGCAGCGACGGTCAACTCGGCTTCACCGCCATCTGGGGCTGGCCCATCGTGCTGGGCGTGCTGACCACCATCGGTCTGGTATCGGCATTGTTCAGCGACGGCGGCCTGGGTGACATGCTCGCGGGCGTCTGCCTGGGCATCCCGGCCGCGATCGGCCTGTGGTACGGCTGGCTGCGCCGCAGCCGGGAGCCGAGGGCCTGAGGCCTTCGGTTTCGGTGGAAACCCCCAGCGGCACGTGGCCTCCACGTGCCGCTTTGCTTTGGGGCACCATCTACGCTGGCACCACGTCGCCCAGTAGACAAGTCGGCGACACCCCGTACGAGGGGAGTGCGCACAATCGGCCTAGAATCGAACGATCGTTCTTTTCGGGCCCCAGCGCCTGGACACCATCACAAAGGAGATTGCATGACCGCGCAATACGAGGCACACGGCGACATCGCCGTGATCACCCTGAACAATCCTCCGGTCAACGGCCTGGGCTACGAGACCCGCAAGGGAATTGCCGATGCGCTGGCCCGCGCCAACGCCGACACCAAGGTCAAGGCCGTGGTCATCACAGGGGCGGGCAAGGCCTTCTCCGGCGGTGCCGACATCAAGGAATTCGGCTCGCCCAAGGCGCTGGCCGAGCCCAATCTGCTCAGCGTCATCCTGGCCATCGAGAACTCGGCCAAGCCCGTGGTGGCTGCCGTGCACAGCGTCGCCATGGGCGGCGGCCTGGAACTGGCCTTGGGCTGCCACTACCGCGTGGGCGCGCCCGGTTGCAAGGTGGCACTGCCCGAGGTCAAGCTCGGCCTGATTCCCGGCGCCGGCGGCACACAGCGCCTGCCGCGCGTGCTCGGCGTGGAAGCCGCGCTGAACATGATCGTCAGCGGCGAACCCGTGCCGGCCGAGATGCTGGCCCAGGTGCCGGGCCAGAAGCTCTTCGACAAGATGGCCGCCTCCGCCGAGTCCCTGATGGACGAGGCCATGGCCCTGGCGCGTGAGAAGGCCGAGGTGCGTCCGCTGCCCCTGGTGCGCGAGCTGCCCTGCAAGCACCCCAAGGGCGATGCCTACTTCCAGTTCGCCCGCAATATGGTGGGCGGCATGAGCAAGAATTTCCCCGCGCCGCTCAAGTGCGTGGACGCCGTGGAAGCTGCCACCAAGAAGAAGTTCGACGATGGTCTGGCCTATGAGCGCGAGCTTTTCATCAACCTGATGTGGACGCCCGAGTGCCGCGCGCTGCGTCACATCTTCGCGGCCGAGCGTGCCGCCTCCAAGATCCCGGACGTGCCGGAAGACACCCCGAAGCGCGAGATCAAGTCCGTGGCCGTGATCGGTGCCGGCACCATGGGCGGCGGCATCACCATGAACTTCCTCAATGCCGGCATCCCCGTGAAGATGCTGGAGACCAAGCAGGAAGCCCTGGACCGCGGCCTGGCCACCATCCGCAAGAACTATGAGGCCCAGGTCGGCAAGGGCAAGCTCAAGCAGGACAAGTATGAGCAGCGCATGAGCCTGCTCACGACCACGCTGAGCTACGAGGACATCAAGGACGCCGACCTCGTGATCGAGGCTGTGTTCGAGGAGATGGGCGTCAAGGAGACCGTGTTCAAGAAGCTCGACGAGGTGATGAAGAAGGGGGCCATTTTGGCCTCCAACACCTCCACGCTGGACGTCAACAAGATCGCCTCCTTCACCAAGCGTCCGCAGGACGTGGTGGGCCTGCATTTCTTCAGCCCGGCCAACGTGATGAAGCTGCTGGAAGTGGTGCGCGGCGAAAAGACCGCCAAGGACGTGCTCGCCACGGTGATGCAGATCGCCAAGAAGATCAGGAAGACCGCGGTGGTCTCGGGCGTGTGCGACGGCTTCATCGGCAACCGCATGATCGAGCAGTACAGCCGCCAGGCCGGCTTCCTGCTGGAGGAGGGCGCCACACCCGAGCAGGTGGACCGGGCGGTCGAGAAGTTCGGCTTTGCCATGGGTCCCTTCCGCATGGGTGATCTGGCGGGCAACGACATCGGCTGGGCCATCCGCAAGCGTCGTTACCAGGAAAAGCCGGGCATGAAATACAGCAAGACCGCCGATCTGCTGTGTGAGATGGGTCGTTACGGCCAGAAGACCGGTGCCGGCTGGTACGATTACAAGCCGGGCAAGCGTGACGCCATCCCCAGCCCGCTGGTGGTGGAGATGATCGAGAAGCACCGCAAGGATCTGGGTATCGCCCCGCGCAAGATCAGTGACGAGGAGATCGTGCAGCGCCTGGTCTACGCCCTGGTCAACGAGGCCGCCCACATCCTGGAGGAGGGCATTGCCTCGCGCGCCAGCGATATCGACATGGTCTACCTCACGGGCTACGGCTTCCCCATCCACCGCGGCGGTCCCATGCAGTACGCCGACACCGTGGGTCTGTTCAACGTGGCGCAGAGCATGCAGCGTTTCGCGCGCAACCCGCTGGACGACGCCAAGTTCTGGCAACCGGCGCCGCTGCTGGCCAAGCTGGTGGCCGAAGGCAAGAGCTTCAACCAGGTGGGCTGAGCCCCGTTGGGAAAGCGTAGAGACATGAGTGGAAAGTTCATCCGTCGTGGTCTCCTGATCCTTGCGGCGCTGCTGCTGGGCTTGGCCGCGGTCGTCGTCGGCAAGACGCTGATGACGCCCACGCGCCAGGTGGCTGTGCAGGCGATCACGCCGGTGGCGGTCGACGCCGCCCAGGCCGCGGCGCGCCTGGGCGCCGCCGTGCGCTTCAGGACCATCTCCAGCGACACCGATCCGCACCTCAGCAAGGACGAGTTCGAGAAGTTCCACGCCTATCTGGCCCGGACCTTCCCGCGCGTTCACGCCCAGCTCCAGCGCGAGGTGGTGGGCGGGCTCTCGCTGCTCTACACCTGGACCGGCACTGACCCGAAAGCGGCGCCCATCGCGCTGATGGCCCACCAGGACGTGGTGCCCATCGCGCCCGGCACCGAGGGCCGCTGGCAGGTACCTCCCTTCGCGGGTGAGGTGCGCGACGGCTACATCTGGGGCCGCGGTGCCTGGGACAACAAGGGCAACCTGATGTCCCAGATTGAGGCCATCGAGATGCTGCTGGCCACCGGCTTTCAGCCGCGCCAGACGGTGTACCTGATTGCCGGTGCCGACGAGGAGGTGGGCGGGCGCCGCGGCGCCATGGCCATCGCCGCGCTGCTCAAATCACGCGGCGT
>CAMLNH010000291.1 GCA_946481355.1 uncultured Curvibacter sp. | reverse complement strand
GAAAGGGGTTCAGGTTCGTTGCGCGAACTGCCAGGCCAGGGCGGCCATGGGCCGTGCGCCAGCGGCGGATTTCTGCGCCTGGGCGCTGGAGGCGGTGCCGTTCTCCACCCGCTTGGCGATGCCTTGCAGGATGGCGGCGATGCGGAACAGGTTGTAGGCCATGTAGAAATTCCAGTCCGCCTTGAGCGCCTGGGGCGTGGCCAGGCCCGTGCGCTCGCAATAGAGGCGGATGTATTCGTCTTCCAGCGGGATGCCGAGCGCGGCGTGGTCCAGGCCGCCGATGCCACGGAAGGCGCCCGGCGGGATGTGCCAGGCCATGCAGTGGTAGGCGAAGTCGGCCAGCGGGTGGCCCAGGGTGGACAGCTCCCAGTCCAGCACGGCGATCACGCGTGGTTCGCTGGCGTGGAACATGAGGTTGTCGAGGCGGTAGTCGCCGTGCACGATGCTCACCAGGCTGTCATCCTTCGCGCTGGCGGGCAGGTGGGCGGGTAGCCAGTCCAGCAGTTTCTCCATCTCGGGGATGGGCTGCGAGAGTTCGCCGGCCCCATCGGCCGAGGCGCGGTACTGCTTGCCCCAGCGGGCGATCTGGCGTTCCACATAGTTGCCGGGCTTGCCGTAGTCGGCCAGGCCACGCTCGGCGTACTTCACGGTGTGCAAGGCGGCGATGACGCGGTTCATCTCCAGATAGATGGCACGGCGACCCGCCGGATCGAAGTCGGGCAGGGACTGCTCCCAGAGCACGCGGCCCGGCATGAACTCCATGATGTAGAAGGCGCGACCGATGACGCTCTCGTCCTCGCAGAGCACGTGCATGCGCGGCACAGGCACGTCGGTGCCGTGCAGGCCGCGCATGACGGCGTATTCGCGCTCGATGGCATGGGCCGAGGGCAGCAGCTTGGCCACCGGGCCGGGCTTGGCGCGCATCACATAGCTGCACGCCGGTGTGTTGAGCTTGTAGGTGGGGTTGGACTGGCCACCCTTGAAGGCTTCCACACTCAGCGGACCGGTAAAACCTTCGAGGTTTTTCTCCAACCAGGTCTGCAAGGCCGCTACGTCAAAGGCATGGGCGGCGGAGACCGGGCGGGTGCCCACGTATTGCTGTTCGGTTTCGCTCATGTTCGTCATTGCTCAGTGATCAGATTCGACGATGCGCATCAGCGCCTCGCGGTTGCGCACCACCAGACCACCGGGTTCGATGCGGATGGCTTCCTCGCGCTCCATGGCCTTGAGCTCCTGGTTGACGCGCTGGCGCGAGGCGCCCAGCAGCTGGGCCAGCTCTTCCTGCGCCAGGTGCAGGCCGATGCGCATTTCGCGCCCGTCGCTGAGCGAGGACACGCCGTAGCTGCGCAGCAGGTGCAGCAGCTGTTTGGCCAGGCGGGCACGCAAGGGCAGGGTGTTGAGGTCTTCCACCAGACCGTAGAGCTGGCGGATGCGGCGGGAATGCAGGCGCAGCAGGGCTTCGTAGAGCTCCACGTGGGTGGCCAGGATCTTCTTGAAGTCGGCCTTGGCCACGCACAGGGTGGTGGTGTCGCCATGTGCATAGGCGTCGTGCGTGCGCCGGTCGCCGTCGAAGATGGCCACATCGCCGAACCAGACGCCGGGCTCCACATAGGTCAGCGTGACCTGCTTGCCCGAGATCGAGGTCGAGCTCACGCGCACCGCGCCCTTGGCGCAGGCGATCCACTCCTCGGGCGGTTCGCCGCGGGCGGCGAGCAGGTCGCCGTCCTTGTAGCGTTTGACGTAGGCGCATCGCAGGATGTCGTGACGGAGCGAAGGGGACAGGGTGGAAAACCAGCGACCGGCATTGATCGCTGCGCGTTCTTCTATGGTAAGAATGGGATCGTCCATGGGCTGTCTGCTGGGTGACTGTGGGGGTCTGTGTGCACTCGTTTCTCAAGCGCGTCCTGACCCATTGTCGCGCGCAGGACGGCGCCGACGCCTCAGGGTTGTCACCTGTGCGTCTGCGGGCCAGAAGGCCGCGTCTTACTCGTAATCGGGTGGCTGCTTGGACAGAAAGGCGGCGATGCCGATGCCGGCATTGCGGTGGTGCAGGTTGCGCACGAAGTGCGTTCGCTCCTGGGCCAGCTGTTGCGTCAGCGTAGCCTGCGGCGCATCGTTGACCAGTTCCTTGATGCTGGCCAGCACATTGGGGGCCTTGGTGTTGAGCCGCTCGGCCAGGGCCAGGGCCTCGTCCAGCGCGCGGCCCGGATCGCTGACGCGGTTGACCAGGCCCAGGGCTTGCAGGCGCGGGGCGTGGATGCGCTCACCGGCCATGAGCAGCTCGTTGACCAGGGGGCGGGGCAGGGCGCGCGCCAGGCTCCAGCTTGCGCCACCGTCGGGCGAGAGGCCCACATTGCTGTAGGCCATGACGAAGACCGCATCGCTGGCCGCGACGATGAAGTCGCAGGCCAGGGCCAGCGAGAAACCCGCGCCCGCGGCCGCGCCTTCGACGGCGGCGATGACAGGCTTGGGAAAGGTACGGATGGCCTCGATCCAGTGGTGCAGGTGCTCGATGCTCTGCGCCTGTACCTCGGGCGGCTGTTCGCGGTTGGCCTGCAGGCGGTTCAGATCACCGCCGGCGCAGAACATGGCCCCTTCGCCGGTGAGCACGACGCTGCGTACTTCGGGATTGCTTTCGGCCACGCTCAGTGCCTCGACGCCGGCGGCATACATGCCGGGGCCCAGGGCGTTGCGGTGGCCCGGGTTGGAGAGGGTCAGCACCATGGTGCGGCCCTGGCTGGTGCTCAGCAGTTGTGCGCTCATGACCGCGAGTGTCGCAGAAGTCTCAGTCTTCCTCGTGCAGCAGCGACAGGCCGATGGCGCCGCGCCGACGCAGCCAGGGGCTGGGGCGGTAACGCGGATCGCCGTAGACGGTCTGCAGGTTGAACAGCACCTCCAGCACATTGGTCGGGCCGTAGCGGTTGCCCATGGCCAGCGGGCCCAGGGGATAGCCCAGGCCCAGGGTGACGGCGGTTTCCAGGTCGGCAGGGGTGCAGATGCGCTGCTGGCAGATGTCGGACGCAATGTTGACGATGGTGGCGACAACACGCTGGGTCACGAAGCCCCCGCTGTCGCGGATCACGCTCACGGCCTTGCCGTCGCGTGCGAACAGGGCGTGGGCGGCGTCGCGCATGTCGGCACGCGTGGCCGGGTTGGTGGCGAGCACGCGGCGCTTGGTCGCGGTGTCTTCGATGAGCAGATCGATGCCCACGGTGCGCGACGGATCCAGGCGTTCGACCACGGCCACCGTGCTGACGTCGAAGCCCAGCGGGGCGACCAGGGTCAGGGCCTGGGGCGAGGGGTTCTGGCCGGTTTCTATCCTCGCGCCCAGATCCTTGAGCAACTGGTAGAGCTCGGCACGGCGTGTGGCGCGGGTCGAGACCCATACGGGCGGAAGCTCGGCCACCTGGGCTACGGGCGGCTCCGGCGTGACTTCGGCCTTGCCGTTGGTGTAGCGGTAAAAGCCTTCACCCGTCTTGCGGCCGAGCACCCCACCGGCCAGACGCTGCGCGGTGATTACGCTGGGGCGGTAGCGCGGCTCTTCGTAATACTGGTGGTAGACGGACTCCATGACCGGGTGCGAGACGTCGAGCGCCGTGAGGTCCATGAGCTCGAAGGGGCCGAGCTTGAAGCCCGCCTGGTCACGCAGGATGCGATCGATGGTGGCG
>CAMLNH010000290.1 GCA_946481355.1 uncultured Curvibacter sp. | reverse complement strand
GATCAGGCTCTTGGACAGGGCCGCGTACTGCACGCCCATTTCCTCTTCCCCGCATTCGCCCAGCGTGCGGCCGTCGAAGCCGACGATGGCCGAGTGGCCGAAGTATGAATACACGCCGTCGAAGCCGGCGGCATTGGCCACCGCCACGTACACGTTGTTGGCAAAGGCCATGGCCTTGCTGATGAGGATCTGCTGCTCCTTGGCCGGGTACATGTAGCCCTGGCAGCGCACGATGAGCTCGGCGCCCTTCATGGCGCAGTCGCGCCAGATCTCGGGGTAGTTGCCGTCGTCGCAGATGATGAGGCTGACCTTCAGCCCTTTGGGGCCATCGGAGACGTAGGTGCAGTTGCCCGGGTACCAGCCCTCGATCGGCACCCAGGGCATGATCTTGCGGTACTTCTGCACGATCTCACCCTGGTCGTTCATGAGGATGAGCGTGTTGTAGGGCGCCTTGTTCGGGTGCTCCTCGTGGCGCTCGCCGGTCAGCGAGAACACGCCCCAGACCTTGGCCCTGCGGCAGGCGTCGGCGAAGATGGCTGTCTCCTCGCCGGGCACGGCAGCGGCGGTCTCGTACATCTCCTTGGCGTCGTACATGATGCCGTGCGTGCTGTACTCCGGGAAGATCGCCAGATCCATGCCGGGCAGGCCCTGCTTCATGCCGACCACCATGTCGGCGATCTTGCGTGCGTTGGCCAGCACCTCGGCCTTGGTGTGCAGGCGCGGCATCTTGTAGTTGACGACGGCCACGCCGACGGTGTCGTGGCTGCTCGAAATGTCACCATGGATCATGTCTGTGCTCCTCGTGGATGCGGCTGAGTGAAGTGGCTTTCATTGTGGAAACCGTCTTTGCCCTCGGGAATACGTTGATTGACGTAGGGGGTGCCAGGGCCAGAATGAGCGCACAAGAAGGCAGGAGACAGACATGGGCAACCAGACACGGATCCTGGCGGGCATGGGTGTGCTCGCAGCCAGCCTGGCCGCCGGACCGGCTGGCGCAGCGTCGACGCTCGATGGCTGGCCGTCGCGCACGGTCTACCTGTCCAACGACGCGCCCTTTGTGGTCTTTGGCGTCACGCCCACGCGCCTCGACCGTCGGGCCGCTCAACTCCAGCTCAGTTTCATCGCCACCGATTCCCTCTCGAAGGTCGAGGTCTATACCTTTGTCCGCGACAGGCCGGACGAGCGTGTGGTCCTGCGCAGCCAGGTGGCCTGCGGACCACGTGAACGCGGTTCCTGGGACTGTGTCGTGCCCGTGGCCCACCTGTTTTCGGAACTGGCGGGCCCGCAGGGTGAGCTGGGTCTGCGCATCGAGGCCCACGGTGACTTGCGCCGGCCTGCTGAACACAGCACCGTGATCGTCACCGTGCCGGTGGGCCAGGGCGAAGGGGCAGCCGGACGCAAGCGCCGGCCCCCCGTGCAGCGCCCCGCAATGGCGCTCAGTGACTGATCATCCAGGGCCGTTTGCCCGCAAAGGACTTGCTGCCATCTGCGGCCGTGACGGTGGAGCCGCGTTTGCCACTGGTGGAGCAACAGCCACAGCCGGCGGGATGCTTGAGCCGTCCATAAGGCCCGTCGCGCGATGAACGCGGGGCGTGTGAGGCCCGCTCATTGGTCTCATAGGCCTTGCGTGTCTCGCTGCTCAGGCAGGCCAGTCGCGGTCCGGCCACGAAGACGCGGGGCGAAAGGGCGCCGCAGTCCGGGCAGGCACAGGGCTCGTCGCGCTGCGATACGGAGCGCAGCGCGTCGAAGCCCCCGCAGTCCGGGCAGTCGTAGTCGTAGGTCGGCATGCGGGGTCCTCGCGCTTATTTCTTGTCCGGTGAGATCGGCATCTGGATGCTGCCGTCGATGAATTTCACCGGACCGGCCGCCGTGGGGTTGATGTCGAAGTCGAAGATCTCGGTCGGCAGCCAGAGCGTGGCGCAGGCGTTGGGCACGTCCACCACGCCGCTGATGTGGCCCTGCACTGGTGCGGTACCGAGGATGGAATAGGCCTGGGCGCCGCTGTAACCGAACTTCTTCAGGTACTCGATGGCGTTCAGGCAGGCCTGGCGGTAGGCGATGGTGACGTCCAGGTAGTGCTGCTTGCCGGCCTCGTCCACCGAGATGCCTTCGAAGATCAGGTAGTCCTTGTAGTTCGGCGTGATGGGGCTGGGCTTGAAGATCGGGTTCTTGATGCCGTACTTGGCCACGCCGCCCTTGATGAGGTTGACGCGCATGTGCACCCAGCCGGCCATCTCGATGGCGCCGCAGAAGGTGATCTCGCCATCGCCCTGGCTGAAGTGCAGGTCACCGACCGAGAGGCCGCCGCCGTCCACATAGACCGGGAAGAAGACGCGCGAGCCGCGCGACAGGTCCTTGATGTCGCAGTTGCCGCCGTGTTCGCGCGGGGGCACGGTACGCGCACCTTCGGTGGCCACCTTCTTGGCGGCTTCGCCCTGGGCCTTGCCGCAGTGGGCGGTGGCCGCGAAGGGCGGATTGGCCAGGCCGGGCACGCGGTTCGGGTCGGTGGAGATCAGTTCGGCCTCACGCTTGTTCCATTCGGCGAGCATCTTCTTGTCGGGCAGGCAGCCGATCAGGCCGGGGTGGATCAGGCCGGCGTACTCGACGCCCGGCACGTGACGGCTCTTGGTGAACATGCCATTGAAGTCCCAGATGGACTTCTGCGCCAGGGGGAAGTGGTCGGTCAGGAAACCGCCGCCGTTCTGCTTGCTGAAGAAGCCGTTGAAGCCCCACTGGCTGTCCTGCTTGGCGCCGATGTCCAGCAGGTCCACCACCAGCAGGTCACCGGGTTCGGCGCCCTGCACACCCACCGGGCCCGAGAGGTAGTGCACGGTGGTGAGGTCGATGTCGCGCACGTCGTCGGCGCTGTCGTTGTTCTTGATGAAGCCGCCGGTCCAGTCGTAGGTCTCGAGGATGAAGTCGTCACCTGGCTTGACCCAGACCGCGATCGGGATGTCCGGGTGCCAGCGGTTGTGCACCAGCGGGTTGCTGGGAGCGGGTTGTGTGAGATCGACTTTGATCAGGGTTTCAGCCATGGTTTTGCTCCTGTAGTGGGCGGTTGAATCGGGAGGAGGGGTCAGACGGAGAGATAGGACTTGATGCGTTGCACGTCGGTCTGCGCGCGCGCGGTCTCGTGCACCAGGCGGCCGCCTTCGATGACAAACAGGCGGTCGGCCACGTCCATCGCGAAGGACAGCACCTGCTCGGAAACGATGATGGTGATCTCGCGCAGCTTGCGGATCTCGTTGAGCGCCTTGGCGATGTCCTTGATGATGGATGGCTGGATCCCTTCGGTGGGCTCGTCCAGCAGCAGGACCTTGGGGTTGGTCACCAGCGCGCGGGCGATCGCCAGCTGCTGCTGCTGCCCGCCCGAGAGGTTGCCGCCCTTGCGTCGGCGCATGTCCCAGAGCACGGGAAACAGCGCGTAGATCTCTTCCGGGATCTGCTTGTGTTTCGCGTTCTCCAGGCCGGTCTCGATGTTTTCCTCGACGGTCAGCGTGGGGAAGATCATGCGGCCCTGGGGCACGTAGGCGATGCCCTTGGCCACGCGCCGGTAGCTTTCGTCTTTGGAGACGTCCTGCCCGTCGACCAGGATCTGCCCGGACTTGAGCGGCAGCACGCCCATGAGGCTCTTGAACAGCGTGGTCTTGCCCATGCCGTTGCGGCCCATGATGG
>CAMLNH010000289.1 GCA_946481355.1 uncultured Curvibacter sp. | reverse complement strand
GTCGCGATTCTCGCGCAGGGTGCATGTCCTGTCAGACCAGACCCATTTCGGCCATAGAGGCGGCGGCGTCGCGGGTGACGATGAAATGGTCCAGCACCCGCACGTCGACCAGCGCCAGCGAGGCCTTGAGCGACTGGGTGAGCGATTCGTCGGCGCGCGAGGGGCGGGCTTCGCCGCTGGGGTGGTTGTGCGCCAGCACCACGGCCGCGGCGTGGTGGTGCAGGGCGCGCAGCACCACCTCCCGCGGATAGACCGAGGTCTGCGAGAGGGTGCCGCGGAACAGCTCCTCCAGCGCCAGCAGCCGGTTCTGGCTGTCGAGAAACAGCACGCAGAACACCTCGTGCGCGCGGGCGCCCAGCTGCAGTTGCAGGTATTCGCGCACGGCCTTCGGGCTGTCAAACAGCGGGCGCTGCCGTAACTCCTGGGCCAGTGCCCGGCGGGCCAGCTCCAGCACCGCCACCACCTCGGCCCGTTTGGCCGGGCCCAGGCCCTTGACGGTCTTGAGCGCCTCCGCGCTGGTGTGCAGCAGCCCGCCGACGCCGCCGAAGCGGTCCAGCAGCTCCTGCGCCAGCTGCATCACGTGTTTGCCGGCCATGCCGGTGCGCAGCAGCAGCGCCAGCAGCTCGGCGTCGCCCAGTGCGCCGGGGCCCCGGCTGAGCAGTTTTTCGCGCGGGCGCGCGTCGGCGGGCAGGCTCTTGAGCCCGGTGGCGGCCAGACCATTCATCGTTGTGTACTCCCTGTTGCCGCCTGGGCGGTCGCCGGTTTTTACAATAGCGGCCTGTGTCCGGCGGCGTCGCCCGGGCCGTTACGGCCGCGCTGCACGCGCCGCACCCCCTGTTTCATCCCCCATTTGTCCATGACACACGTCCAAGAAGGTTCTTTTCTCACCCTGCACTACCGCCTCTCCGGTCCGCAGGGCAAGGTGGTGATCGACACCTTCGAGCAGGGCCAGCCCGCCACGCTGAGCCTGGGCGCCGGAGAACTCTCGCCCGCCATCGAACAGCGCCTGATCGGCCTGGAAGAGGGCACGACCACGGTGATCGACCTCGCCGCCGGTGAGGCCTTTGGCGAGCGCCAGCCCGAGATGGTCCAGTGGGTGGCGCGCAAGCTGCTCAACGAGCTGGGCGACCCGCACGAGAAGTACGCCGCAGGCGACGTGGTGCAGTTCCCCACGCCCGACGGCCTGGGCCAGTACGCCGGTTCCGTGGTCGAGGTGCGCGAGGACGGTGCGGTGCTGTTCGACTTCAACCACCCGCTGGCGGGCCAGCCGGTGAAGTTTGAAGTCCAGCTGATCGGGGTGCTGTGATGTCCGAGATCCTGCTCGCAGAGCCCAGGGGCTTCTGTGCCGGCGTCGACCGCGCCATCGAGATCGTGGAGCGCGCGCTGGCCAAGTTCGGCCGGCCCATCTACGTGCGCCACGAGATCGTGCACAACACCTACGTGGTCAACGACCTCAAGGCCAAGGGCGCGATCTTCATTGAAGAGCTGTCGGACGTGCCCCCGGGCGCCACGCTGGTCTTCAGTGCCCACGGCGTTAGCAAGGCCGTGCAGCAAGAGGCGGTGGCGCGTGGCTTCAGCATTTTTGACGCCACCTGCCCGCTGGTGACCAAGGTGCACGTCGAAGTGGCCAAGCTCGCCAAAGAGGGCTACGAATTCATCATGATCGGCCACAAGGGCCACCCCGAGGTGGAGGGAACCATGGGCCAGCTGGACCACGGCATCCACCTGGTGGAAGACGTGGCAGACGTGGCCCGCGTGCAGCCCGCGCAGACGGAGAAGCTGGCCGTGGTCACGCAGACCACCCTGAGCGTGGACGACGCGGCCGAAATCTCTGCCGCCGTGCGTGCACGCTTTCCGAATGTGCGCGAGCCCAAGCAGCAGGACATCTGCTACGCCACGCAGAACCGGCAGGACGCCGTCAAGCTGCTGAGCCCGCAGGTGGACATCGTCATCGTGGTCGGCAGCCCGACCAGCTCCAACAGCAACCGCCTGCGCGAAGTGGCCCACCGCCTGGGCACCGAGGCCTACATGGTCGACAACGCCAGCGAGCTCAAGGCGGAATGGTTCGACGGCAAGCAGCGCGTGGGCCTGACGGCCGGCGCCTCGGCGCCCGACATCCTGGTGCAGCAGGTGATCGACCGCTTGCGTGAGCTGGGCGCGATCTCGGTGCGCAAGCTCGACGGCATCACCGAGACCATCAAGTTCCCGCTGCCCAAGGGGCTGAAGATCGACGGCGAGGGCGCCATCGACCATCTGCACTGAACCCGGTCCCTACAATTCCCCAATGCTAGACATCCTCCAACTCCGCAAAGACCTGGACGCCGTCGTCGCGCGCCTGGAAACCCGCAAGAACCCCCAGCCCTATCTCGACGTGTCCGCCTACCAGGCGCTGGAACACGAGCGCAAGGCGCTGCAGACCCGCACCGAAAGCCTGCAGGCCCAGCGCAACAGCCTTTCCAAGCAGATCGGCATGCTCAAGGGCAAGGGACAACACGCCGAGGCCGACGCGGTGATGGCCCAGGTGGGCGAGATGAAGGCCGAGCTGGAAGCCTCGGCCGCGCGGCTGGACGTGATCCAGGGCGAGCTGCAGACCCTGCTGCTGGCCGTGCCCAACCTGCCGCACGAGAGCGTGCCCGTGGGCGCGGGCGAGGAGGGCAACGTGGTGGTGCGCAGCTGGGGCACCCCGCGCACGTTCGACTTCGAGGTCCGCGACCATGTGGACATCGGCGAGAAGCTGGGTCTGGATTTCGACACCGGCACCAAGCTGGCCGGCTCGCGCTTCACCTTCATGCGTGGGCCCATCGCCCGCCTGCACCGCGCGCTCGCCCAGTTCATGCTGGACACGCAGACCCAGCAGCACGGCTACACCGAGTGCTACACGCCCTACATCGTGAATGCCGACACGCTGCGCGGCACCGGCCAGCTGCCCAAGTTCGAGGCCGACCTGTTCGCGGCCAACAAAGGTGGTCAGGAGGGTGCCGAGGAGAACCAGGCGCTGTACCTGATCCCGACCAGTGAAGTCACGCTGACCAACGTGGTGCGCGACACCGTGCTAGCCGAGTCGGACCTGCCGATCAAGATGACGGCGCACACCCCATGCTTCCGTTCCGAAGCCGGCAGCGCCGGCCGCGACACGCGCGGCATGATCCGCCAGCACCAGTTCGACAAGGTCGAGATGGTGCAGATCGTGCACCCGGAAAAGAGCTACGAGGCGCTGGAAGAGATGACCGGCCACGCCGAAGCCATCCTGCAGAAGCTGGGTCTGCCCTACCGCGTGATGAGCCTGTGCACCGGCGACATGGGCTTTGGTGCCAGCAAAACCTACGACCTGGAAGTCTGGGTGCCGGCCCAAGGCACCTACCGCGAGATCAGCTCGGTCTCCAACTGCGAAGCCTTCCAGGCCCGCCGCCTGCAGGCGCGCTTCAAGAACGCCCAGGGCAAGAACGAACTGGTGCACACCCTCAACGGCTCGGGCCTGGCCGTGGGCCGCGCGCTGGTGGCGGTGCTGGAGAACTGCCAGAACGCCGACGGCAGCGTGACCGTGCCCGAGGTGCTGCGCCCCTACATGGGCGGTCAAGAACGCATCGGCGGCTGACCCGGGCCTTCAGTTCAGGCGAAATCCTTTCGCCTGCATGCAGTGGCGGACCAGTTCCTCGGCCTGGTCCCCCTTGATCTTCG
>CAMLNH010000288.1 GCA_946481355.1 uncultured Curvibacter sp. | reverse complement strand
CTGGGCACCAACGCCGTGCCCATGGCCTTCGGCGAGGTGTTCACCGCGCTGGAGACCCGCACCATCGACGGCCAGGAAAACCCCTACGTGACCATCGACAGCTCCAAGTTCTACGAGGTGCAGAAGTACCTGAGCGTCACACGCCACGCCTACACGCCCTACCTCATCCTCTACAGCAAGAAGCTGTGGGACCAGCTCAACCCGCAGGAGCAGGCCGTGCTGCGCGAGGCCGCCATCGAAGGCCAGAAAGCCCAGCGCATCGCCATCCGCGCCCAGAGCGACACGGCCCTGGCCGCGCTCAAGGCCAAGGGCATGCAGATCAACGAGATCACCCCGGCCGAGCAGCGCCGCATGTTCGAAAAGGTCAAGCCGGTGTACGACAAGCACGGCCCCACCATCGGCAACGAGGCCATCAATGTCGTGTTTGAAGAGCTGAAGAAGGTGCGTGGCGGCAAGTAAGCCGGACCGGTGCCATAACTGCGAAGGCCGCGGGGTTAGTCCCCCGCGGCCTTTTCTTTTGAGATGGCGCCTTGCGGCATCAGGCCGGCAGCCTGGCGATCACCTTGATCTCGAACTGGAAGCCATAGAGCCAGGTCACGCCGATGCCGGTCAGCGTGGGGTGGGGCGCCTGGCCCCAGTAGTCCGGCACGATCTGCCAGATGCGCTCGAAGTTCTTCTCCGGGTCGACGACAAAGACCGTCACATCGACCACGTCATCGAAGCTGCACCCGGCTGCTTTCAACACCGCGTTCAGGTTGTCGAAGGCGCGCCGCACCTGGGCCTCCAGTTCGGGCTCGGGCGAGCCGTCCTCTCGGCTTCCGACCTGGCCCGAGACAAAAAGAAAACCGTTCGACCGAATGGCCGGTGAGTAGCGGTTTCGCTCATACAGGGCCTGTCGGCCCGGGGGGAAAACAACGTCGCGTGGGGTCATCGCCTACCTTTCAGTGAATGATGAAGGCACTGTAGGCAACGCGGTCGTTTGGATAAACAGGAAAGTCTTTGCAAGACTGTTTGCATAATCAAAACAATCAGACCAACTCTAGGACCGTCATGGACCGTTTCGATGCCATGCTGGCATTTGCCCGTGTGGTGGAGACCCGCAGCTTCACCCAGGCAGCACAGACGCTGCACATGAGCAAAACCACCGTGACCCAGCTCGTGCAGCAGCTGGAAGCGCGCCTGCGGGTCAAGCTGCTGAACCGCACCACCCGCAAGGTGAACGTGACGGCCGACGGCGCGGCCTATTACGAGCGCGTCGTGCGCCTGCTCGCGGACATGGACGACGCCGAGACCAGCCTGACGCGCGCGTCCACCGCGCCGCGTGGCCGCCTGCGGGTGGACGTGCCCAGCCCGCTGGCCCGTTTGATCCTGGCACCGGCCTTTCCGGCCTTCCATGCGCGCTACCCCGACATCCAGGTGCACATGGGGGTGAGCGACCGGGTGGTCGATCTGATCGACGAAAACGTCGACTGCGTCGTGCGGGGTGGTGAGCCGGGCGATCCCTCCCTGGTGGCCCGGCATGTGGGTGATCTGGCCATCGGGCTGTACGCAGCTCCCGCCTATCTGGCGCGCGTCGGGAGGCCTGAACATCCCAAGGAGTTGGACGCGGCACCGCATCAGATTGTGGGCTTTCTGCGGTCCAGCACCGGGCGTATCCTGGCCTGCGCATTACAACGCGGCGAAGAGCAAGTGGAAGTGCAGGGCCGCTACGCCATCGCCATGGACGACGGCAATGCCTATCTGGCGGCCGGTGTGGCCGGCCTTGGGGCACTCTGGTTGCCGCACTACATGGCAGCGCCGCATCAGGCGCGGGGCGAGCTGGTGCCGCTGTTGGAGGACTGGTCCATCGCCCCGATGCCGCTGTACCTCGCCTTTCCACCCAAGCGTCATGTGGGCGCGAAGCTGCGCGTCTTTATCGACTGGGTGGTCGAACTGATGGCGATGCATGCGCCTCTGGTCAAGGGGTGGGAGCATCCACGCAGCCCGTGAGACGCCGTTTGCTTTGGGAGCGTTTCCGGCTGGTAGCGGACATTCAGTATTGATGCCGAAAGCTGTTGCTCAATGCCCCTTTCCGCCAGTGCCTTCGTCCTCAAAGACAGGCCCCGGCCTTGTCAGTGGGGATGCAGATGGGGAAAATGAGCAGCAGAAAAAGTAAAACCGCAGCGGAGAAAGCACATGCGCGAACTACGCTCCATCATCTCTGATATGCACTCTCTTCCCGGTGGCAAGAGAGTTTTTGCACAGCCTCGTTAGGCGGCAGAAAACAACGCGAGATCAAATGACCATCCGAATTTCCTTGGCGATACCTAGTGAAGATCTGAGCGTCCGAGGCCTCACGTCGGTGCTTCGTCTGTTTGAGCTTCTTGTTGCACTTCGTGCAGTCTCTCCATCTGGCGAGTTGGCTGAGACGTGGGCCGTCTTGTACCGCGACTATGTTCGGAGCCTTCTTGCAGCTGCGCGGCGTGGTCCATTCTTTTCGCTCGACATCAGTGAAATATTTATCTACACACAACTCTCTGAGATAGACCTAAACACTGAAAATGGAACCGACTCAAACCTATTCGAATCCTGGCTGGCCGCCGAATTCGTCGGAATGAATCTCCTTCCCATTGAAGACATTCAACACGGGAGTTATGACCTTGTCCTGCAGACGATAAATCTGGCCGCTGTGTTTGGGCTCCAAGACTTTGCTCTCACTAAAGATTTGGTGCAGTGGCTTGTTGGCGCACTCAAGGATCTACTCAAAAAGCAGGATGGAAAAGAGCACACCGTTAGATCCGGAAACGCTGCCGTGCGAGTTTCGCCTGAGTTAATCCGAGCGCTTCAGTCATTTGACGACGTCTCTATAACGGAAGAGCGGACTACGGAAGGCACGATTCTGAAACTGCGTCTCGTGAGAAAGGGGGCTAAGGGACTTTGATGGCGCTACGGCTTTAGAGGGCGTTCGACGCGGGCACGCAGCGGCATTGCGCCGTAAGGCGTGTCTGCCAATTCCAATGTCAAGCGTCTGCTTTTGAAGCTGACAGGCATCCGCTATGGGTCGGAAGCTGCCGCCGGGCCGCAGCAACTCCCGAACTCACCCAGTCTTTAGTTCGTCTCACCCCCGCCGTGCCAAATCCCGCATCAACGCCCGCGCCCCATAGGTCCAGGGCGGGATCTTGTCCGAGGTGTTGACGCGGTTCACCAGCATGCCCAGCTGAGGTGTCGAGACGGTGGCGATGTCGCCGATCTCGTGTGTGAAGCCCTGGCCCGGGCCGTGGCGGTCCTGGATGGGGGCGAACATGGTGCCCAGGAAGAACATCACGCCGTCGGGGTACTGGTGGTGCGGGCCGATCACGTGCTTGACGAGTTCCAGCGGGTCGCGGCTGATCTGGCTCATGGAGCTGTTGCCGCGCATCACGAAGCCGCCGGCGCCACGCACTTCCATGGCCAGGTCGCAGCGGCGCACATCGTCCATGCCGAAATGCTCGTCGAAGAGGCGGATGAAGGGGCCGATGGCGCAGGAAGCGTTATTGTCCTTGGCCTTGCCCAGCAGCAGGGCGCTGCGGCCTTCGAAGTCGCGCAGGTTGACGTCGTTGCCCAGCGTGGCGCCCACCACCTGGGCGCGGCTGTTGACGGCCAGCACGATTTCCGGCTCCGGGTTGTTCCAGTGACTCCGCGGGTGGATGCCCACCTCGGCGCCCACGCCCACGGCGCTCATGGGCGCCGACT
>CAMLNH010000287.1 GCA_946481355.1 uncultured Curvibacter sp. | reverse complement strand
GCAGGAAGAACTGCATCTGCTCGTTGACCATGGTGTGGTTGGTCACGAGCTTGTGAAAGTCCTTCTGCTGGGTGGCATTGGGCAGATCGCCGTAGAGCAGCAGGTGGCAGGTGTCGAGGTAGTCGCACTGGGTGGCCAACTGCTCAATGGGGTAGCCGCGGTAAAGCAGTTCGCCCTTGTCGCCATCGATGTAGGTGATGGCCGACTGGCAGGAGGCCGTGGACAGGAAGCCCGGGTCATAGGTGAACATGCCGGTCTGGCCATACAGCTTGCGGATGTCGATGACATCCGGGCCGATATTGCCCTGATAGACCGGCAGCTCGATGCTGGGGGCGCCGTTGCTGAACGACAGGGTGGCTTTGTTGTCGGCAAGTTTCATTTCTAGACCTTTCAGGAGGTGGTTCTCAACATCTTCAGTACTTCACGTACCTCTTCGCGATCCAGCCCGGGCTCCACCTCGGCCAGCGGTTTGCGGCCGAGGTGCAGGTCGAGCAGATCGTTGTCACTCAGGTCCATCAGAGCACTGAGACCCTGTGCCTGGCGCACCGTCAGCGTGGACTCGAACTGGCGGAAAAAGCGCTCGATGAAGAGATCATTCTCGAGCAGGCCGCGGCGGCAGCGCCACTTCAGCTTGCTCAGAGCCCGTTCATCGATCAGTGCATTGTCCACGGTCTACCCTGGTGTTTCGCTTACACCGCGCGGGCGACCATCATTTCCTTGATCTTGCCGATGGCCTTGGTGGGGTTCAGACCCTTGGGGCAGACGTCGACGCAGTTCATGATGGTGTGGCAGCGGAACAGGCGGTAGGGATCTTCCAGATTGTCCAGACGTTCACCGGTGGCCTCGTCGCGGCTGTCGGCGATGAAACGGTAGGCCTGCAGCAGACCGGCCGGACCGACGAACTTGTCCGGGTTCCACCAGAAGCTCGGGCAGCTGGTGGAGCAGCTCGCGCACAGGATGCACTCGTACAGGCCGTTGAGCTCCTCGCGCTCCTCGGGCGACTGCAGACGCTCCTTCTCGGGCGGCACGTTGTCGTTGATCAGGTAGGGCTTGATCGAGTGGTACTGCTTGAAGAACTGCGTCATGTCGACGATCAGGTCGCGCACCACCGGCAGGCCCGGCAGGGGCTTGAGCACCACGGTGCCCTTGAGCGTGTTCATGTTGGTCAGGCAGGCCAGACCGTTCTTGCCATTGATGTTCATCGCGTCCGAGCCGCAGACGCCTTCACGGCAGGAGCGGCGGAAGGACAGGGTGGGGTCGACCGCCTTGAGCTTGACCAGGGCGTCGAGCAGCATGCGCTCATGCCCGTCGAGTTCGACCTCGATGGTCTGCATATAGGGCTTGGCGTCCTTGTCCGGGTCGTAGCGATAGATCTGGAACGTGCGTAGGGTCATGATGGTCTCTCGGCGTGACGTCTTAGAAGGTGCGAACCTTGGGCGGGACGGAATCCACCGTCAGCGGCTTGAGGTTGACGGGCTTGTAGGTCAGGCTGTTGCTCGCGCTGTGCCACAGGGTGTGCTTCATCCAGTTGGCGTCATCGCGGCCTAGCGGCGCGACTGGATCATCCGCCGGACGCTCGTAGTCGTTCACGGTGTGGGCGCCTCGGCATTCCTTGCGGGCAGCGGCCGACACCATGGTGGCCTGGGCGCACTCGATCAGGTTCTCGACTTCCAGCGCCTCGATGCGCGCGGTGTTGAAGACCTTGGAGTTGTCCTTGAGGCCGATGTGCTTGCTGCGCTCGCGCAGCTCGGCGATCTTCTTCACGCCCTCGTCCATGCTGGCCTGGGTGCGGAACACGCCGGCATGCTGCTGCATGGCCGCGCGCATGTCGTTGGCCACGTTCTGGGCATATTCGCCATTCGTGGCGGCGTCCAGACGCGCCAGTCGGGCCAGCGTGCGGTCGGCGGCATCGGCCGGCAGCGGCTTGTGCGACTTGGTACGGGAGGCGAACTCGACGATGTGGTTGCCCGCGGCGCGGCCGAAGACCAGCAGGTCCAGCAGCGAGTTGGTGCCCAGGCGGTTGGCGCCGTGCACCGAGACGCAGGAGCATTCGCCCACGGCGTACAGGCCGTTGACGACCTTGTTGCTGCTGCCGTCATGCACCACGACCTGGCCATTGATGTTGGTCGGGATGCCGCCCATCTGGTAGTGGATGGTGGGCACGACCGGGATCGGCTCCTTGGTGATGTCCACGTTGGCGAAGTTGACGCCAATTTCGTACACCGAGGGCAGGCGCTTGTGGATGGTCTCGGCGCCCAGGTGGTCGAGCTTGAGCAGCACGTAGTCCTTGTTGGGACCGCATCCTCGGCCTTCCTTGATCTCCTGGTCCATGCAGCGGGAGACGAAGTCGCGCGGCGCCAGGTCCTTCAGCGTGGGCGCGTAGCGCTCCATGAAGCGCTCGCCGTTGCTGTTGAGCAGGATGGCGCCTTCGCCGCGGCAGCCTTCGGTCAGCAGCACGCCGGCACCGGCCACGCCGGTCGGGTGGAACTGCCAGAACTCCATGTCCTGCAGCGGGATACCCGCGCGCGCGGCCATGCCCAGGCCGTCGCCGGTGTTGATGAAAGCGTTGGTCGAGGCCGCGAAGATGCGGCCGGCACCGCCGGTGGCCAGCAGCACCGTCTTGGCGTGCAGCACGTGCAGGTCGCCGGTTTCCATTTCCAGGGCGGTCACACCGACCACGTCGCCTTCGGCGTCGCGGACCAGGTCCAGCGCCATCCATTCGACGAAGAACTGCGTGCGTGCGGCGACGTTCTGCTGGTACAGCGTGTGCAGCATGGCATGGCCGGTGCGGTCTGCCGCGGCGCAGGCGCGCTGCACCGGCTTCTCGCCGTAGTTGGCCGTGTGGCCACCGAAGGGGCGCTGGTAGATGGTGCCGTCCGGGTTGCGGTCGAAGGGCATGCCCATGTGCTCCAGGTCGTAGACGACCTTGGGCGCTTCACGGCACATGAATTCGATGGCGTCCTGGTCGCCGAGCCAGTCGGAACCCTTGACCGTGTCATAGAAATGGTAGTGCCAGTTGTCCTCGGACATATTGCCCAGCGAGGCACCGATGCCGCCCTGGGCCGCCACGGTGTGCGAGCGGGTGGGGAAGACCTTGGAGAGCACGGCCACGTTGAGGCCGGCGCGCGCCAGCTGCAGCGAGGCGCGCATGCCGGAGCCGCCGGCCCCGACGATCACGACGTCAAATTTGCGCTTGGAGATGGAATAGGACATGACTCAGAGTCTCCACAGGACTTGGAGGGCCCAGCCGGCACAGCCGACCAGCCAGACGAGGGTGAATACCTGCAGCGACAGGCGCAGCCAGACGGGCTTGATGTAGTCCATCCAGATGTCGCGCATGCCGACCCAGACGTGCCAGATCAGGGCGACGATGACGGCGAAGGTGATCACTTTCATCCACTGGGGGGCGAAGATGCCGGCCCAGGTTTCGTAGCCGACGGGGCCGCGGGTGAAGACCACCTGGGCCAGCACCAGCAGGGTGAAGAGGACCATGAGGACAGCCGTGGCGCGCTGGACGATCCAGTCGCGCAGACCATAGTGCGCGCCGACGACGATGCGCTTGGAGCCGTAGTTGACAGACATTGCGTTGCTCCTTGAATCTCAGTAGAGGCCGAACAGCTTGGCGCCCAGCACGACGGTCAGACCCAGGCTCAGTGCCAGTGTGACGATAGCCGAGCTGCGACCGAATGCCTTGCTGACGGCGTGGGTCGCGTCCATCCACAGGTGGCGCAGGCCGGCG
>CAMLNH010000286.1 GCA_946481355.1 uncultured Curvibacter sp. | reverse complement strand
ACATCTTCCGCGGCCACGACAACGTGCAGGGCGCGACCGACGTCGGCCCCAACCCCGATTCGCTGCCGGGCTACTATGGTCTCGCTGCCGGCTCGTGGAAACACTTCGCCAAGGTCTGGGGCGTGGAGTACGACTGGATCAAGGCCAAGTACGCCGAAGGCATGATGGAAAAGCCCGGCATCACGGTCTCGCGCTGGATCGACGGCGTGATGGAAAACAACGAGCTGATCGACCAGGGCCCGAACCTGCGCGGCATCTTCTTCTGGGGCCATGCGCCAAACTCGCAGACGCGGGGCCTGGAGATGAAGCGGGCCATGGACAAGCTCGACCTGTTGGTGGTGGTGGACCCATACCCCTCGGCCACCGCGTCGATGGCGGCCATGCCCGGCAAGCCCGAAGACCTCAACCCCAACCGCGCGGTGTACCTGCTGCCGGCGGCCACGCAGTTCGAAACCAGCGGCTCGTGCACCGCGTCGAACCGCTCGCTGCAGTGGCGCGAGAAGGTCATCGACCCGCTGTGGGAGAGCCGCAGCGATCACATGATCATGCACCAGCTGGCCGAGAAGCTCGGTTTTGCCAAGGAGCTGTCCAAGAACTACAAGATGCAGAAGGTCAAGGGCATGGACGAGCCTGTGCCCGAGGACATCCTGCGCGAGATCAACCGCAGCGTCTGGACCATCGGCTACACCGGCCAGAGCCCCGAGCGTCTCAAGGCCCACATGCGCCACATGAATGCCTTCGACGTGAAGACGCTCAAGTGCAAGGGCAAGGTGGTGGACAAGGAGACCGGCTACGACATGTCGGGCGACTACTTCGGTCTGCCCTGGCCCTGTTTCGGCACGCCCGAGCTCAAGCACCCGGGCTCGCCCAACCTCTACGACACCTCCAAGCACGTCATGGACGGCGGCGGCAATTTCCGCGCCAACTTCGGCGTCGAGAAGGACGGCAAGAACCTGCTGGCCGAGAATGGCTCGCACTCGTTGGGCGCTGATATCACCACCGGCTATCCCGAGTTCGACCACGTGCTGCTCAAGAAGCTGGGCTGGTGGGGAGACCTCACCGAAGCCGAGCAGAAGGCTGCCGAAGGCAAGAACTGGAAGACCGACCTCTCCGGCGGTATCCAGCGCGTGACCATGAAGCACGGCTGCCATCCCTTCGGCAACGCCAAGGCGCGCGCCGTGGTCTGGAACTTCCCCGATCCGGTGCCGCAGCACCGTGAACCGGTCTACGGTACGCGCCCGGACCTGATCGCCAAGTACCCGACGCACGACGACCAGAAGAACCGCTGGCGTCTGCCCATCCTGTACAAGTCGCTGCAGCAGAAGAACGTGGCCGACAAGGTGCACGAGAAATTCCCGCTGATCATGACCTCGGGCCGTCTGGTCGAGTACGAGGGCGGCGGCGAGGAAACCCGCTCCAACCCCTGGCTGGCCGAGCTGCAACAGGAAGCCTTTGTGGAGATCAACCCGAAGACCGCTGCAGAGCGCGGCATCCGTAATGGCGAGCGCGTCTGGATGAGCACGCCCACCGGCGCCCGCCTCAACGTGCAGGCCCTGGTGACGGAGCGCGTCGGTCCCGACACGGTCTGGATGCCCTTCCACTTCTCCGGCCGCTGGCAGGGGGCGGACATGCTGTCCTACTACCCCAAGGGCGCTGCGCCTGTGGTGCGTGGTGAAGCGGTCAACACGGCGACCACCTATGGTTACGACATCGTGACCATGATGCAGGAAACCAAGACCACGATCTGCCAGATCGAGAAAGCGTAAGGAGACACGTCATGGCACGCATGAAATTTGTTTGTGACGCCGAGCGCTGCATCGAGTGCAACGGCTGCGTCACCGCCTGCAAGAACGAGCACGAGGTGCCCTGGGGCGTGAACCGCCGCCGCGTGGTCACCCTCAACGACGGTGTACCGGGCGAGAAATCGATCTCGGTGGCCTGCATGCACTGCAGCGACGCGCCCTGCATGGCCGTCTGCCCCGTCAATTGCTTCTACCGCACCGACGAGGGTGTGGTGCTGCACGACAAGGACATCTGTATCGGCTGCGGCTACTGCTCCTACGCCTGCCCCTTCGGCGCGCCCCAGTTCCCCTCGCAGGGCACCTTCGGCGTGCGCGGCAAGATGGACAAGTGCACCTTTTGCGCCGGCGGTCCCGAGACCCATGGCAGCCAGGCCGAGTTCGAGAAATACGGGCGCAACCGTCTGGCCGAGGGCAAGCTGCCCGCCTGCGCCGAGATGTGCTCGACCAAGGCCCTGCTCGCCGGCGACGGCGACATGGTGGCCGACATCTTCCGCACCCGTGTGCTGCAGCGTGGCAAGGGCGCCGAGGTCTGGGGCTGGGGCACGGCCTACGGCTCGCGTCAGGCCGGCAAGCCCGCAGGAGCCAAGTCATGAAGAAAATCCTGATCGCTGCATCCGCCGCTTTCCTGCTTGCCGCCTGCGGCGAGGTGGACCAGTCCATGGCTGGCGCCAAGTCGGACGCCCCGTCCTACAACGGCACCGGCAAGGCCTATGTCGAGCCAGGCTGGAAGCCCGGTGACAAGGCCAGCTGGGAGTCCAAGCTCAAGGCGCGCGGCCAGTACGGCCAGAACGAGTACAACCGGGTCAACTGAAGATCGGAAGCCTCATGAAAAAAGCTCTCGCCGTGGCCATGTTCATGGCCCTGGGCTGGGCCGTTCCGGTCCAGGCCCAGCAGGACAAACTCAAGCTCGACGAGCCGCCGGCCAAGTCGGCGCCGGCGCAGCAAGGCGGCATCCAGAGCCAGAACATCTTCGATGTGAAGCCCGATGCCAGCGACGAGCCGGGTTATGCCACCCAGACCAATGCCGAGCGTGCCCAGGTGCAACCCGGCAACAACGCACCCATGTGGCGCGCGGTCGGGGCCGGTGTCTCGGGCTACAGCAGCCTGCCCAGGAGCGAAGCGCCTGAGGCCGGCAACCTGATCCAGCCCTTCGTGCAGTACCCGGGATCCATGCTCACCAACGCCGGCGAAGCCTGGCGTCAGGTGCGCAACCACTGGATCATTCCCTACGGCGGTGCCCTGCTGCTGATCGCGCTGGGCGCGGTGGCATTGTTCTACTGGCGCAAGGGCACGATGCAGCTGCATGGGGCCGAGACCGGCCGCAAGATCGAACGCTTCACGGCCTTCGAACGTGCGGCCCACTGGGCCAACGCCATCGCCTTCGTCATCCTCGCGGTGTCGGGCATCGTCATGGCCTTTGGCAAGTATTTCCTGCACCCCATCATCGGTGGCACGCTGTTCGGCTGGCTGACCTATGTGCTCAAGAACCTGCACAACTTCGCCGGCCCGGTGTTTGCCGTGTCCCTGGTGATCGTGATCCTCACCTTCATCAAGGACAACCTGCCGCGCAAGGAAGACATCACCTGGCTGGCCAAGGGCGGCGGTCTGCTGTCTGGTCAGGAAGTGCCATCGCACCGCTTCAACGCCGGCGAGAAGGTGCTGTTCTGGGGTGGCGTCTTCTTCCTCGGCCTGATCGTCGTGGCTTCGGGCCTGGTGCTGGACAAACTCGTTCCCGGGCTGGAGTACCTGCGCGGCGAGATGCAGATTGCACACATGATCCACGCCGTGGCCACCGTGCTGATGATGGCCTTGTTCATCGGTCACATCTATATGGGCACGCTGGGCATGGCCGGTGCCTACGATGCCATGAAGACCGGCTATGTTGACGAGACCTGGGCCAAGGAACACCACGAGCTCTGGTACGACGACATCAAGGCCGGCAAGAT
>CAMLNH010000285.1 GCA_946481355.1 uncultured Curvibacter sp. | reverse complement strand
ACCATGTCGCCTTCGTTGAGGCGCAGCAGGCCGTGGTCGACGAAGACGCAGGTCAACTGGTTGCCGATGGCGCGATGGATCAACGCTGCAGCCACGGAAGAATCCACGCCGCCGGACAGGCCCAGGATGACCTCCTCATCGCCCACCTGCTGGCGGATGGCCTCGACGGCCTCGGCAATGTGGTCCTTCATGATCCAGTCGGCCTGCACACCACAGATCTGCAACACGAAGCGCTCCAGCAGCGCGCGACCCTGCAGGGTGTGCGTGACCTCGGGGTGGAACTGCACGGCGTAGAACTTGCGTGCCTCGTCGGCCATGCCCGCGATGGGGCAGCTGGGCGTGGATGCCATGAGCTTGAAGCCGGGCGGCAGCTCGGTGACCTTGTCGCCGTGGCTCATCCAGACCTTGAGCATGCCATGGCCCTCGGCTGTCGTGAAGTCGGCGATGTCCTTGAGCAGGGCCGTGTGGCCGTGCGCCCGCACCTCGGCATAGCCGAACTCGCGCTGATGGCCGCTCTCCACCTTGCCGCCCAGCTGCTGCGCCATGGTCTGCATGCCATAGCAGATGCCCAGCACCGGCACGCCGAGTTCGAACACGGCCTGCGGTGCCTTGTCGGTGGACTCCTCGTAGACGCTGGCATGGCTGCCCGAGAGGATCACGCCCTTGAGCTGGCCGTCGGCAGCGAACTCGCGGACCCAGGCGTCGGTCACGTCACAGGGATGGACCTCGCAGTACACATGCGCCTCGCGCACGCGGCGCGCGATCAGCTGGGTGACCTGGGAGCCGAAATCGAGGATGAGGATCTTCTGGTGTTGCATAAGCTCTGGAAGTCAAAAGCCCGAACTCCGGTGCGGGGTTCGGGCCTGTCTGTATTACTGCCGATCAATCCGCCCGGTAGTTGGGCGCTTCCTTGGTGATCTGCACATCGTGCACATGGCTTTCGCGGATGCCGGCCGAGGTGATCTCCACGAACTCGGCCTTGTTGCGCATGTCTTCGACGGTGGCGCAGCCGCAATACCCCATGCTGGCACGCAGACCGCCTGCCATCTGGAAGATGATGGCGACCACCGAGCCCTTGTAGGGCACGCGGCCTTCGATGCCCTCGGGCACCAGCTTGTCGGCCTGCGGATTGCCGGCGGTCGATTCCTGGAAGTAGCGGTCGGCGCTGCCCTGCTGCATGGCGCCGATGGAACCCATGCCGCGATAGCTCTTGTAGCTGCGGCCCTGGAACAGCACGATCTCGCCCGGCGCCTCTTCGGTGCCGGCGAACATGCCGCCCATCATCACGGTGCTGGCGCCAGCCGCGATGGCCTTGGCGATGTCACCGCTGTAGCGGATACCGCCATCGGCGATCAGCGGCACGCCCGTACCCTGCAGTGCCGTGGCCACGCTGTCGACCGCCATGATCTGCGGCACGCCCACGCCCGCAACGATGCGGGTGGTGCAGATGGAGCCCGGGCCGATGCCGACCTTGACGGCGTCCGCCCCTGCATCGACCAGCGCCAGTGCCGCCGAGCCGGTGGCGATGTTGCCGCCAACCACATCCACCTGCGGAAAATTCTGCTTGACCCAGCGCACGCGGTCGATCACGCCCTTGCTGTGGCCGTGCGCCGTATCAACCACGATGGCGTCGACGCCGGCCTTGACCAGTGCCTCGACCCGCTCTTCCGTACCTTCGCCCACACCCACGGCCGCGCCCACGCGCAGGTGACCGGCGGCGTCACGCGCCGCATTCGGGAAGTTGAGCTGTTTGGTGATGTCCTTGACCGTGATCAGGCCCTTGAGCTCGAAGGCCTCGTTGACAAGCAGCAGACGCTCGAGCTTGTGCTTGTTCAACAGGGTCTTGGCCTCGGCCGGGGTCGTCCCGTCGGGCATGGTGATCAGGCGCGCGCGCGGCGTCATGATCTCGCGCACCGGCAGCTCGTAACGGGTCTCGAAGCGCAGGTCGCGGCCGGTGACGATACCGACCACCTTGCCTGCCTCGACGACGGGGAAGCCGGAGATGCCCAGCTCGTCGGACAGCTTCATGACCTGGCGCACCGTGGTCTCGGGGCTGATCACCACCGGATCGCGCAGCACGCCCGATTCGTAGCGCTTGACCTTGGCCACCTGGGCGGCCTGTTCGGCCACACTGAGGTTCTTGTGCACGATGCCCATGCCGCCTTCCTGGGCGATAGCGATCGCCAGGCGGGCTTCAGTGACCGTGTCCATGGCCGCGGAGACCAGGGGCAGGTTCAGGGAAATGTTGCGGGAGAAGCGGGTCGCGAGGGAGGTGTCCTTGGGCAGGACCTGGGAGTACGCCGGCACCAGCAACACATCGTCGAAGGTGAGCGCTTTACCAAGAAGGCGCATATCTCAAAGCTCCAAAAAACGGATTGTACCCGCCTCGGCGGCGCCCCGCCGCCGGGCCCGCTGCGGGGATGCCACAGCAGCCCCCGGGCATTGCCCGAAAGCCACCGCTACGGCGCTACACTGCGGGCATGAACATGATCCGCCCCCTCATCGTCCTGGCCGCCTGCCTGTATGCGTTGACGGCCAGTGCCCAATGGCAATGGCTGGACAAGGACGGCCGCAAGGTCTTCAGCGACCGGCCGCCGCCAGCGGATGTACCGGACAAGAACATTCTCAAACGTCCAGGTAGCCGTGGCTCTGCCCTGCCCGTGCCGGCTACGCCCGCTGCCCCCGCCGCGGCAGCGGCGGCTCCCCAGACGGGCGTCGACAAGAGTCTGGAAGAAAAACGCAAACAGGCCGAGGCGGCCGAGGCGGCCAAGCGCAAAGCTGAAGAGGATCGGATAGCGAAAGCAAGACAAGAAAACTGTGCCAGAGCTCAGCAAGCCAAGACGAATTTCGACTCCGGCATTCGCATCAGTAAACTCAACGAAAAGGGTGAGAGGGAGTTCTTGGACGACACTGCCCGTGCAGCGGAGGGCGAGCGCCTCCAGTCCATCATCAACCAGAATTGCTACTGAGAACCTACAGCTCAGTAGCCGGCCTTGGCGCCGGCCCTGCGCTTGGCAAACAAGCCTGCCGTGCCCGCGCCCTGCTTCGCGAAACGCTCGCGCCGGGCCACTTTGGGATCCACTCGCAGGGGACGGTAGACCTCTAGCCGGTCCCCGGCTCGCAGCGTTCGCTCTGCCGTGGTCTTGCGCCCCCAGATACCCAAGGGGGCGACCTCAATCTCCGGATAACGTTCGACCCATCCGCTCGCGGCCAGCGCCTGCCTGACGGTCGCACCCACTGGCAGGTCCAGCACGATCTCATGGACTTGACGCGCAGCAGGCGCATACGCGACGACAACCTTCATGCCCATCTCAAGCCCCGTAGACCTGCTCGGCCCGCTTGACGAAGGCGTCGACCAGGCTGGCCGCGATCTTGTCGAACACGGGCCCCACGAGCTTGCCCAGCAAGGCATTGGAGAAGCCATAGTTCAGCACCAGCTCGACCTTGCAGGCGCGCTGCTGGCCCTGCCCGACGGGGGTGAAGGACCAGTGTCCGTCGAGCTGGGAGAACGGCCCGTTCACGAGCTGCATCTTCACCGCGCTGCCGGGCAGATGGGTGTTGCGTGTCGTGAAGGTCTGGCGGATGCCGCTGAAGGCGATGCCCACCTCGGCCGTCACACCGCCATCGTGGGCTTCGAGCACGCGGGCGTGGTCGCACCAGGGCAGGAACTGCGGGTAGTGGTCCACGCCAGTGACCAGTTCGTACATTTCCTGCGGGCTGTACCAGATCTGAACGGACTCGTGCACGGTTTTC
>CAMLNH010000284.1 GCA_946481355.1 uncultured Curvibacter sp. | reverse complement strand
GCGGCGGTCTCCTCCAGCGCGCTGGCCTGGCTCTCGGTGCGCGCGCTCAGGTCCTGGTTGCCCTGGGCGATCTCGGCGCTGGCGGTGGACACCGACTCGCTGCCCTGGCGTACCCGGCCCACGATCTGCACCAGGTTGTGCTGCATGGCACCCAGAGCCTGCAGGACACTGGCCACCTCATCCTTGCCGCGGATCTGCACCTTGCGGGTCAGGTCACCCTGGGCTACCGCTTCAGACAGGCTCACCGCTTCACTGAGGGAGCGCGAGACACCGCGGATCAGGGTCAGGCCCAGCAGCCAGGCAAAGACCACGCCCACCACGATGGCCACGATGGACAGGGTGAGGATGGTCTGGTAGCGCGCGACGGAGTTGTCGAACTCCTGTTTGGCCACATCCAGCTGCAGCTTGATCAGGGCCTGGGAGGCGGCATTGGCCTTGTCGTAGAGCACGGGCAGCGCGTCCTGCACCAGCGAGGCCAGCTGGGGAATGTCGTCGGCACGCATGGCGGTGATGGTCGGGCGCAGGCCCTCGGTGACGTAACGGCCCCGGACCGTGGCGAACTCCTTGGCCAGCTTGATTTCCTCCTCGGTATGAGAAGTGGCCATGAAAGCTTCCCACAGCTTGGTGATGGCCGCGATATTGCCTTCGATCTTGGCGCTGTTGACCTTGACGGCCTCCGCGCCTGGCGACATCAGCGTGATCAGCGCCAGCATGCGGTTCTGCTGCATCATGGAATCAATCTGCGCCAGCTGGGCGGCCGGCACGGAGCGGTCTTCATAGACGGTCTTGAGCGCTGCGTTGGTCTTGCTGATGCCGAAGAGGCCGATGGCACCAATGATGATGAGCAGACCGGAAAGTACCGCCAGCAGAATCAGCAGGCGGGTAGAAATTTTGAGATTGTTCATGCGTTATGCCTTCGGGGCCCGGGAGTGACACCGGCCCCCTGCCCGCATCCCCCGGATATGCCCTGCTTTCTAATCGCTTGGCGTGTGAGCGTCAAGCCACGCCGCCTCAACCGCGCAGCTTGAAGACGGCCACGGCCTGCACCAGCTCCTGCGCCTGGTTGCGCAGGCTGCTGGCCGCGGCGGCCATCTCTTCCACCAGCGCGGCGTTCTGCTGCGTAGCCTGGTCCATCTGGGTCACGGCCTCACCCACCTGGGATACGCCAGCGCTCTGCTCGGAGCTCGCGGCACTGATCTCGCCCATGATGTCGGTCACGCGCCGGATGCTGGCTACCACCTCGCTCATGGTGTTGCCTGCACGGTCCACCAGGGCCGTGCCCTGGTCCACGCGCTCCACGCTGTCGGTGATGAGTTGCTTGATTTCCTTGGCAGCTTCGGCGCTGCGGCCCGCGAGACTGCGCACCTCGCTCGCCACCACGGCAAAACCCCGGCCCTGCTCACCCGCGCGGGCCGCTTCCACCGCGGCATTGAGCGCCAGGATGTTGGTCTGGAAGGCGATGCCGTCGATCACGCTGATAATGTCGGCGATCTTCTTGCTGCTGTCACTGATGCCGCGCATGGTGTCGACCACCTGGCTCACCACCTCGCCGCCCTGCACGGCCACGGTGCTCGCACTCTGCGCCAGCTGGTTGGCCTGGCGCGCGTTGTCGGCGTTCTGCTTCACGGTGGAGCCCAGCTCTTCCATGCTGGCCGCGGTCTCCTCCAGCGCGCTGGCCTGGCTTTCGGTGCGTGCGCTCAGATCCTGGTTGCCCTGGGCAATTTCGGCGCTGGCCGTGGACACGGCTTCGCTGCCCTGACGCACTTGCCCCACGATCTGCGCCAGATTGCCCTGCATGGTCGCCAGGGCCTGCAGCAGCTGCGCCGACTCGTCGCGCCCCCGGGCTTCGATGGTCTGCGAGAGGTCACCGTCAGAAATGTGCTGCGCACTGTCCACAGCCGCCTGGATCGGCTGCACGATGGAGCGTGCCAACAGCCAGGAGAACAGGGCGCCCAAGGCCACCGCGATCACGCCCCCCGCGATCAACAAAGTGCGGCCCAGAGAGGCGCTTTGGTCCGCCGCAGCCAGGGCCTGGTCGTAGATGAATTGCTGGCGTTTCTCCAGTGCGGCAATCGAGGCCAGATAGGCCTCGGACAAGGGCAGCAGCTCCTTCTCCAGGGCCGCCACCACATCCTCGCCAGCCGCCTTGCGCTTGATGATGTTGGCACGCGGCGTGCGATAGCCCTCACGCGCCTGGTCGATCTTGGCCAACAGCTCCTTGCCCTCCTTGGAATCCACCAACTCGTGCATGCGCTTGCGCGCGGCCACCGTGATCTCCGAGGTCTTGTCCATCTCGGACTGCCACATCTTGATGCGGCTCGTGTCACTGTCCAGCAGCGCGGCCTTGGTGCGCACCCAGTTCAGGTCGATGGTCTGGCGCCAGGTCACAGCCAGCTGGAGCTTCTCGTTCTCGTACGTACCCAGGGCTCGGGCCGTGTCGGCCAGGGCCTGCAGGCGCCAGTAGCCCAGGCCCACGCAAAGCACGAGGATCAACAGAATGGCCCCGAAGGCGAGTCCGAGGCGGGTGGCAATCTTGAGATCGCGGATGGCGGGCATGGGGAGGTTCTCTTGTCTCTGCACGCGCACGCCGCCCCCGGACTGGAGGCCACCGATACGCAGCCGATCCAGAATAGCAGTTTTCCCCTACGAACCGCAGGGAAAAAAGACCGGAATGGCCCGTCTTATCGCCCGCAAGTCAGGCCGTGATTTACCGAGGGATGCGGCGCGCCAGCATCAACCCGCCGCCTACGAGCGCAAAGGCCACAAACCACAGGAAGGACCAGTTGGCGATCGAGCCGCCCAGGAAGGTCCAGTCGATGGCCGTGCAGTCGCCCGAGCCCTTGAAGATCATGGGGATGGCGCGCTGCAGGGGGAAGTTTTCGATCATGCCGTAGAAGTCGCGCCCGCAGGTCGCAATCTCGGGCGGGTACCACTGCAACCAGCTCTGGCGCGCGGCGACAAAGGCACCAAAAGCAGCGATCAGCAGCACAACACCCCCCAGCCAGCGGTGAGAACGCGGCCCCGGCAGCGCCGCGGCAATCGCGGCCACCACGGCCACCAGCACCATGGCATAACGCTGCACGACACACATGGGACAGGGCTCCAGCCCGACCACATGCTGCAGATACAGACCAAAACCCAGCAGGCCCAGACAGGCCAGGCAGATCAGGGCATAGACACGGCGCGTGGTAAGGCGCGCCAAAACTTCAGAGAGCAGGGACAAGATCCGGTTTTCCTTCTACAAAGACGCGGGCCTTGCGTGGTGTTACCACCAGCAGCTCACCCTCCGTCAAACCAAGTTCCCGGTATTGTGAGGCAGGAATCTGCACCTCAATGATGGGTTGTTCCGCTGCTTGAGTCTGGTCTTCAGGCAAAAGTTCCAGACGCGCGATCGGACCGACCACGATGGCACGGCTCAGGCGGGCCGCAATACCCGTGGCACCGGTCGCATAACGCTGCACTTCGAAGTCGTGCGGGCGCACGTAGGCAAAGGCCTGGGCGTCGTCGGCATCGGCGTGTTCGGGCGTCTCCAGGCGCACACCCTGTTGTTCGCTGCCGATCCGCACCCCGCCCTGCTCCACCCGACCGTGGAAGAGATTCACATCGCCCAGGAAGCCGTAGACAAAGGGGCTGGCCGGCTGGTCCCAGACCTGCTGGGGCGTGCCGATCTGCTCAATATGGCCGCGGTTCATGAGCACCACGCGATCGGCCACCTCCAGGGCTTCCTCCTGGTCGTGGGTCACGAAGATGGAGGTCACG
>CAMLNH010000283.1 GCA_946481355.1 uncultured Curvibacter sp. | reverse complement strand
TGAAGAAGGAATTCGGCGTGCCCGTGCTGACCGATGTGCACGAGCCCTGGCAGGCTGCTCCCGTGGCCGAGGTGGTGGATGTCCTGCAACTGCCGGCGTTTCTGGCGCGTCAGACCGATCTGGTGGTGGCCTTGGCCAAGACCGGCCGCAAGATCAACATCAAGAAGCCGCAGTTTCTGAGCCCCTCGCAGATGAGTCACATCGTCGAGAAGTTCAAGGAGGCCGGCAACGACCAGCTCATCCTCTGCGATCGTGGCAGCAGCTTCGGCTACGACAACCTTGTGGTGGACATGCTGGGCTTTGGCGTGATGAAGAAGGTCACGCAGGACCTGCCCATTCTCTTCGACGTGACGCACGCGCTGCAGCAGCGTGACCCGGGTGGCGCGGCCTCCGGTGGCCGGCGGCAGCAGGTGGTGGATCTGGCGCGTGCCGGCATGGCCGTGGGACTGGCGGGCCTGTTCCTGGAGGCGCACCCCGATCCCGACCAGGCCAAGTGCGACGGCCCCAGCGCCCTGCCGCTGGACAAGCTCGAGCCCTTCCTCACGCAGATCAAGGCGGTGGACGATCTGGTCAAGTCCTTCCCGCCGCTGGTGATCAACTAAGCGGCCGATCCATCCCCGCGCGGTGTCAGCATGCGCCGCACCAGCACCGCTGCGATCAGCAGCAGCACGCCACCTGCCGCGGCCACGGCGTGCAGGGCATCGGTGAAGGCCAGGCCGGCTGCATGACGCAGCGCGCTGCCCGCCGCTTGTGGCAGACCCGCCGCAGCGTCCAGGGCCCCGCCGAGCGATGCGCCCGCGGCCGCCGCGCTAGTGAAGGGCACCTCCGGCGGTAAGGCGGCCAGCAGGCGTTCACGGTAGAGCAGGGTGCCCAGGCTGCCGAAGATGGCAATGCCGCAGGCGCCGCTGAATTCGGACGCCGTCTCGGCCATGGCCGACGCGGCGCCGGCGCGCTCGGGCGGGGCCGAGGTGACGACGATCTCGGTGCCGATGGTGAAGACCGGCGCCAGCCCCAAGCTCATGACGATGGTGGCGAAGATCAGCACGGGCAGCGTCGCGCGTTCATGGCTCGTGAGCAGCAGCAAGGCGAAGCCGACGGCGGACATCAGCAGGGCGCCGGCCAGCAGCTGGTGCGCGGGCCAGCGCCGGGCCAGCCGGGGCGCCGCCAGTGAACCGACCACGAAGCTCAGGGCCCAGGGCACGGTGGCCAGGCCGGCCGCCAGCGGGCTCAGGCCCAGCACGCCCTGCAGGTACTGCGTCATGAAGATGTAGACGCCGAACATGGCCAGGCAGGACAGCGCGTAGGTGGTCAGCGCGGCCGAGAAGGCGGTGCGCCGGAACAGGCTCAGGTCCAGCAGCGGGTAGGCCAGCCGGCCCTGGCGCCGCACGAAGAGCAGGCCCACCCCCAGGCCGATCAGCACGGCCGCGAAGGCGGGCGGGACGGCGCCGTGCTCCGCGAACTGCTTCAGCCCCCAGATCAGGGGCAGCACGGCACCGAGCGAGAGCGCCACGCTGGGCAGGTCGATCCGGCCCGCCTGCGGGTCGCGGTACTCGGGCAGGAAGGCGGGGCCCAGCAGCAGGAGCAGCAGCATCACGGGCACGGCAGCCAGGAAGACCGAGCCCCAATGGAACCACTGCAACAGGACGCCGCCGGCCAGCGGGCCGATGGCGCTGCCCACCGAGAAGGCCGTGATCCAGATGCCGATGGCGAACTGGCGCTGGCGCTCGTCATGGAACATGTTGCGGATCAGCGAGAGCGTGGACGGCGCCAGTGTTGCCCCGGCCACGCCCAGCAGGGCGCGCAGGGCGATCAGCGCCTCGGCGCTGTGCGTGTAGGCCGCCAGGGCGCTGGCGGCGGCGAAGGCCGCGGCGCCGATCAGCAGCAGGCGCCGGCGCCCGATGCGGTCGCCCAGCGTGCCCATGGTGATCAGGAAGCCCGCGACCAGAAAGCCGTAGATGTCGATCATCCAGAGCAGCTGTGAGGGCGTGGGGTGCAGGTCGGCGCTGATGGCTGGCAAGGCCAGGTTGAGCACCGTGAGGTCCATGGCATAGACGGCGCAGGGCAGGGCGATCAGGGCCAGGCCGATCCATTCACGCCGGCCAGCAAGCGCGGGAGGGGTGTCGGTAAGAGGGACAGGCGGGGTATTCGTGGTCATACGTGCTGGCCTTGCATCGGTGTTCATGATGCACGACGAACGAAACCCCGGATTTTCGACAAGTCATGTCCGGCCCGCAGAGCTTGTGAAGAAATCGTAGCGAGCGGCCCGAGCGCAAGGCGGACGGAGCACAGCCACCGGAACGTACTTGAAGGACGTGAGGATGGCGCGCACTGCCCAACGCGGCTATGAGGCCGCGCAGTAGTTATTCGCAGGTTCTCAGTTGACCAGCACCAGCTTGCCCTTGACGTCCCGCGCGCCCATGCGGGCATAGGCGGCCTTGAGCTCGGCCATGGGCAGCACGCTGTCGAGCACGGGTTTGACCTTGCCCTGCGCATACCACTGGGCCAGCGCTCCCATCATGGCCGCGTTGGCCTGCGGTTCGCGCTTGGCGAAGTCGCCCCAGAATACGCCCACGATGGACGCGCCCTTGAGCAGGGGCAGGTTGAAAGGCAGGGCCGGGATGGGGCCGGCGGCGAAGCCGATGACCAGGTAACGGCCGCGCCAGGCGATGGAACGCAGGGCCGGTTCGGCCAGCTCGCCGCCCACGGGGTCGTAGACCACGTCGGGGCCCTTGCCGCCGGTCAGGGCCTTGAGCTGCTCGCGCAGGTCCTGCGTGCTGTAGTTGATCACGGCGTCGGCGCCGATCTTCGTGCACAGCGCGCACTTGTCGTCGCTGGAGGCTGCGGCGATCACGCGCGCGCCCTGGGCCTTGGCGATCTGGATGGCCGCCGTGCCCACGCCGCCGGCCGCGCCCAGCACCAGCACGGTCTCGCCGGCTTTCAGCTGGCCACGGTCGATCAGCGCGTGGTGCGAGGTGGCATAGGTCATGATGAAGGCCGCCGCGTCTTCAAAGGGAAAACCCGGCGGCAGCGGCATGCACAGCGCGGCCGGTGCCAGCGTGTGGGTGCCGAAGCCGCCCGTGCCCGCGAGGCAGGCCACAGGCTGGCCGACCTTGAGGCTGGTCACACCTTCGCCCACGGCCTGCACCACGCCGGCGTATTCGGCGCCCGGTACGAAGGGCAGGGGCGGTTTGATCTGGTACTTGTTCTGCACGATCAGCAGATCGGGGAAGTTGAGGCTGGCGGCCTTGATTTCGATGAGCACCTGGCCGGGGCCCGGTTGCGGGGTGGGCAGGTCCTTCCATTCCAGGGTCTCGACCCCGGTAGGGTCGGTGCAGAGCCATGCGTGCATCGGGTGTCTCCTCGTTCTGTGCGGTAGCGCGTCGGGCATGATACGTGCATCAAGGTGGACGGTCTTGTCCCTCGCGTGACGCAGATCAAGGCGGTCACACCGGCCACCTACAATGGCGCGTGACCCTGCAACCATGAAAATCCTGATCTCCAACGACGACGGCTACCAGGCCCCGGGCATCGTGGCGCTTTACGAGGCGCTCCAGGATGTGGCCGAGGTCGAGGTTGTTGCCCCCGAGCACAACAACAGTGCCAAGTCCAACGCGCTGACCCTGCATTCCCCGCTCTACGTGCACCGCGCGGCCAACGGTTTCCGCTACGTCAACGGCACGCCGGCCGACTGCGTGCACATCGCGCTGACCGGCCTGCTGGGCTACCGGCCCGACCTCGTGGTCTCGGGCATCAACAACGGCGCCAA
>CAMLNH010000282.1 GCA_946481355.1 uncultured Curvibacter sp. | reverse complement strand
TGCCAGTAGGTCAGGCGGTCCTGGGCGATGCGGATGCTTTCTTCCTTCTCGGTGGCGATCGGATTGTAGAAACCGATGCGCTCGATGAAGTTGCCGTCACGACGGCTGCGCTTGTCGGCCACGACGATGTTGAAGAAGGGGCGAGCCTTGGCGCCGCCGCGAGAGAGTCGAATGACGACCATGGTTTGTCCTTAGGGTGGATCGGTGACCTAGCAGCCCGTATAAATTAGATACGAACGGGACGCCCTCACGCGATATTTCTTCCGGTGTTTGAGACACGCGACTGACCACCCGGCCAGCGACACACCGAAAAGCCTGCGATTATAGCGTTTTCCCCCGATACACCGTCATGCCCACCATCCGCCCCAGTCGCGAGGCCGATATCCCGGCCATCGCCGCCCTCTACGCCGACTACGTGCTGCACAGCACCTGTACCTTTGAAATCGATCCGCCCTCGACCGCCGACATGGCCGCGCGCCGCGCCGAGGTCCTCGGCCGAAACCTGCCCTGGCTGGTGCTGGAAGAGGCCGGCCAGGTGCTGGGCTACGCCTATTGCAACTGGTTCAAGCCCCGCCCGGCCTACCGCTATTCGGCCGAGAACTCGATCTACCTGGCCCCGGCGGTCCAGGGCCGAGGCCTGGGCCGCCTGCTGCTGGCCGAACTGGCGACCCAGGCCGAAGCCGCCGGCGTGCGCAAACTCATTGCCGTGATCGGCGACTCGGGCAACGCGGCCTCCGTCGGCCTGCACCGCCGCCTGGGCTTCGAGCCCGTGGGCACCCTCCGTTCCTGCGGCTGGAAGTTCGATCGCTGGCTGGACATCGTGCTGATGGAAAAGACGCTGGGTGACGGCGACCGCAGCACACCGCAGGCACAATCAGCCGCATGCTGAAGAACAAGACGCTCGCGGCCTGGCTGGCCTTCCTGGGCGGGCCGCTGGGCCTGCACCGTTTCTACCTGCATGGCCTGGGGGATGTCCTGGGCTGGCTGCTACCCATTCCCACAGCCCTGGGCCTGTACGGCATCGAGCGCGTGCTCCAGCACGGTGTGGACGACGGCTGGAGCTGGGTGCTGATCCCGCTGCTGGGCTTCAACATCGCGGCCTGCGCGCTCACGGCCATCGTCTACGGCCTGAGCAGCCCGGAAAAATGGAATGCCCGTCACAACCCGCAGGCCCCGGCCGATGCCCCGCCGGGACGCACCGGCTGGTTCACCATCGGTGCCGTCGTCTGCGCCCTGCTGATCGGTACCACGGCGCTGATGTCCAGCATCGCCTTCAGCTTCCAGCGGTACTTTGAATACCAGATCGAGGAAGCGCGCAAGATCAGCCAGTGAAAAAGAAAAGGGCCCGCGGCCCCTTTTCTTCGGGTCTGTTCAGGCCCGCTTCAGAAAATGCCCAGGCTGATCCAGTAGGCCACGATGGCCACGAAGGCGCTGGCCGGGATGGTGAAGATCCAGGCCCAGACGATGTTGCCGGCCACGCCCCAGCGCACCGCACTGGCACGCTGCGAGGAGCCCACGCCCACGATGGCGCCGGTGATGGTGTGGGTGGTGGACACCGGAATGCCCAGACCCGTGGCCAGGAACAGCGTCAGCGCCCCGCCGGTCTCGGCACAGAAACCGCCCACGGGTTTGAGCTTGGTGATCTTCTGCCCCATGGTCTTGACGATGCGCCAGCCGCCGAACATCGTGCCCAGGCCGATGGCCAGATAGCAGCTCAGGACCACCCAGTAGGGCGGCGCCTGGTCGGTGGACGCCACGTAGCCGGTGGCGATCAGCAGCATCCAGATGATACCGATGGTCTTCTGCGCGTCGTTGCCGCCGTGGCCCAGGCTGTAGGCACCAGCTGACACGAGCTGCAAGCGGCGAAACCAGCCGTCCACGCGCGAAGGCGCCGTACGGCGGAACAGCCAGGCCACGATGAGCATCATCAGCGAACCGAGCACAAACCCCAGCGTCGGGGAGACGAAGATGAACACCACGGTCTTGAGGATGCCGGGCAGCAGCAGCGCATCCGTGCCGGCCTTGCCGATCACCGCGCCGACGATGCCACCGATGAGCGCATGCGAGGAGCTGCTGGGGATGCCGTAGTACCAGGTGATGAGGTTCCAGGTGATGGCGCCCACCAGAGCGCCGAACACCACATGGGTGTCCACCACCCCCGACTGCACGATGCCCTTGCCCACCATGGCCGCCACACTGAGGTGAAAGACGAAGATGGCAACGAAGTTGAAGAAGGCCGCAAACAGCACGGCCTGGCCGGGCTTGAGCACGCCGGTAGAAACGACGGTGGCGATGGAGTTGGCCGCGTCATGAAACCCGTTCATGAAGTCGAAGGCCAGCGCCAGCACCACCAGCATGATGATCACCCAGAGGGCGACTTGCGGAATGTTCTCCATGCGCAGGTCCGCCTCAGGCGTTCTCGAGGACGATGCCCTCGATCACATTGGCCACGTCCTCGCATTTGTCGGTGACGGTTTCGAGCAGTTCGTAGATGGCCTTGAGCTTGATGACCTCACGCACGTCGGGTTCCTCGCGGAAGAGCTTGCTCATGGCGGTGCGCATCACGCGGTCGGCGTCGGATTCGAGACGGTCGATCTCCTCACAGGTCTTGAGCGCGGCCTCCGCCGTCCTGGCATCGCCGATATTGCCCAGCAGCGACACCGCATCCTTGAGACGCTCGCAGCACTTCACGCTGAGTTCGGTCAGGCGGATGATCTCCTCGGTCATGTGGCGCACGTCGTACAGCGCCATGGTCTCGGTGGCGTCCTGCAGCAGGTCAGCCACATCGTCCATGGTGTTGATCAGCGTATGGATCTGCTCGCGGTCGATCGGGGTGATGAAGGTCTTGTGCAGGGCCTTGTTGACCTCGTGCGTGATGCGGTCGGCCGCACGCTCGGCGTTGTCCACGTCACGGGTGTACTGGTCACGCAGGTTGTGGTCGCCGTAATGGGCGACCAGCTGGGAAAAGGCACGCGCCGCCTCCACGATGCGGTCCGCGTGCTGGTTGAACATCTCGAAGAAATTGCCGTCGCGCGGCATCAGTTTTCCGAACAGCATGGCGAACTCCGGTGGCGTCGGTTTTGTGACAAATTGATGAAAGCCGGGCAGTGTAACCGCTGCCCGTCAGGCCCGGGGCGGCTTCAGGCGCTGCGAAAGATGAAGTACACGGCGCCGACCATGCACAGGGCGGCCCAGAGATAGTCCAGCTTGAAGGGTTCCTTCAGATAGAACATGGCAAAGGGCACGAAGACACTGAGCGTGATGACCTCCTGCACGATCTTGAGCTGGCCGACCGTGAAGCCGGCCTGCTGGAAGCCGATGCGGTTGGCCGGCACCTGGAACAGGTACTCGAACAGGGCGATGCCCCAGCTCACCAGCGCCGCCCAGTACCAGGGCGCCGTCGCCAGGTTCTTCAGGTGCCCGTACCAGGCAAAGGTCATGAAGACGTTGCTGGCGACCAGCAGCAGGATGGTCTGCAGGGAAAACGGCAGGGACTGGAGGGTGCTCATGAGCAGGGATTATCCGTGCGGGCAAGAAAAAAGCCCTGCGGGGTGACCGCAGGGCTTGCCGCCAGAGAGGCGGTGGGGATCAGGCCGAGACCTTGTCCGCCACGTCCTTGTACTCCTCGATCTGGTCGAAGTTCATGTAGCGGTAGACGCTGGCCTTGTCGGCATCGATCACGCCCATTTCCTTGAGGTACTCCTCCCGGGTCGGCAGACGCCCCAGACGCGAGGCAATGGCGGCCAGCTCGGCCGAGCCCAGGAACACATTGGTGTTCTTGCCCAGGCGGTTGGGGA
>CAMLNH010000281.1 GCA_946481355.1 uncultured Curvibacter sp. | reverse complement strand
GCGGCGTTCATCATCACGAACATGGCCTGCAGGCCCTTGTTGGGCTGGCCCACCATGGTGCCCACGGCGCCGTCCAGAATCATCTGCGCGGTGGCGTTGCCGTGGATGCCCATCTTGTGCTCCAGGCCGCCGCAGTAGATGCCGTTGCGCTCGCCCAGCGAACCGTCGGCCTTGACCTTGTACTTGGGCACGAGGAAGAGGCTGATGCCCTTGCTGCCCTTGGGCGCGTCGGGCAGGCGGGCCAGCACGAGGTGCACGATGTTCTCGGCCATGTCGTGTTCACCGGCACTGATGAAGATCTTGGCGCCGTTGATCTTGTAGCTGCCGTCGGCCTGGGGTTCGGCCTTGGTCCGCAGCATGCCGAGGTCGGTGCCGCAATGGGGCTCGGTCAGGCACATGGTGCCGGTCCATTCGCCGCTGACCAGCTTGGGCAGGAACTGCTTCTTCTGCTCGTCGGTGCCATGGGCGTGCAGACACTCGTAAGCGCCGTGCGACAGGCCGGGGTACATGGTCCAGGCCTGGTTGGCCGAGTTCATCATCTCGTAGAAGCACTGGTTGATCACGAAGGGCAGGCCCTGGCCGCCGTATTCGGGATCGCAGGAAAGTGCGGCCCAGCCGCCTTCGATGTACTGCGCATAGGCTTCCTTGAAACCCTTGGGCGCGGTCACCTCGTGCGTGGCCTTGTCCAGCTTGCAGCCTTCGGCATCACCGCTGATGTTGAGCGGGAACACGACCTCCGCGGCGAACTTGCCGCCCTCTTCGAGCACCGCGTTGATGGTGTCGGCGTCGGTGTCGGCATGGCGCGGGATCTGTTTGAGGGCGTCAGTGACCTTGAGCACTTCGTGCATCACGAACTGCATGTCGCGCAGGGGCGGGTTGTAGCTGGGCATGGCTTACTCCTGTTTGGATGTGATGAGGGTTTTGGATGCGGGTTTGCGGGCGGCCTTGACGGTGGCAGCCTTGGATGTCACGGTCTTGACGGCCTTGCCATCGGCGCCGTAGCGCGCCAGGATCTGTTCGAAGGCCTTGTTGGCGCGCGCTATCGATCCGGGGGCCTTGAGGAAACGGGCTTCGTAGTGCACGCCCAGGATCAGGCAGTGGATCTCGAAGCCCACCTGCTGCTCATCGGCGTCCGCCGCGAGCTGGCCCTCCTCCTTGGCCTGGACCACGGCGCGCTGCACGGCGGCGAGCCAGATCTTGACGGAGCTGGCCAGCGCGTCGCGCACGGGGCCGGGGCGGTCGTCGAAGTCCACGGCGCCGCTGATAAAGATGCAGCCGGACTGGATTTCCACGGTCACACGCTTCATCCAGTTGGAGAACAGGGCCCGCAGGCGCGGCAGCCCGCGCGATTCTTCGAGCGCGGGGTAGAAGATCTCCTGCTCGAAGCGCGCAAAGTACTCGCGGATCACCGAGATCTGCAGCTCCTCGCGCGAACCGAAGTGCGCAAAGACGCCGGACTTGCTCATGCCTGTGACCTCGGCCAGCACGCCGATGCTCAGGCCTTCGAGGCCGATCTGGGCCGCCAGGCCCAGGGCGGCATCGATGATGGCGAGCTTGGTCTGCTGGCCCTTGTGCAGGGCACGCCCATCGCGCGCCGCAGTGCGGGCGCCGGAGCGCGGGGTCTTGGTAGCCAGGGGGACGACAGGCATGGGTTGAAAATAAAACGAACGGTCGTGCTATTTTGCACCAAAAATACCGGTCGTCAACCCACGGACACCAAAAAGAATACGCCGGCGCAGGGCCGACGTCCAGCTAGGGCTTGCCCGCCTCTGCGGGGCCGCTCCAGGGTCAGGTCCGCCGGAAGGGAACCACGCGCTGGGTCTGGGTGCCCAGGCCCTCAATCCCCAGCGTCATGACATCGCCCGCCTTGAGGAAACGCTGGGGCTTCATGCCCAGACCCACCCCGGGCGGGGTCCCGGTGATGATGACGTCGCCCGGCATCAGGGTCATGTATTCGCTCAGGTGGCTGACGATCTTGGCCACGCTGAAGATCATGGTACGGGTGTTGCCGGTCTGCATGCGCTGGCCGTTCACGTCCAGCCACATGGCCAGTTTCTGGGGGTTGGGGATCTCGTCCTTCGTGACCAGCCAGGGCCCCAGCGGGCCAAAGGTGTCGCAGCCCTTGCCCTTGTCCCACTGGCCGCCGCGCTCGAGCTGGAATTCGCGCTCGCTGACGTCGTTGGACAGCACGTAGCCCGCCACGTGGTCGAGCGCCGCCTTCTGCGTGACATGGCGCGCCATTTTCCCGATGACCACGCCCAGCTCCACCTCCCAGTCGCCCTTGACCGAGCCCCTGGGCAGCATGACGTCGTCGTCCGGCCCCTGGATGCAGCTGATGGCCTTGGTGAAGACGATGGGCTCCCTGGGGATGGGCATGCCGGCTTCCTTGGCATGGTCGCTGTAATTCAGGCCGATGGCGATGAACTTGCCGATGACGGCCACGGGGCAACCGAAACGCGGTTTACCGCGCACCAGGGGGAGTTTGTCGGTCTTGAGCCTCAGCAGCTTGCCGAGCACGGCATCGGACAGCTGGGCTGAGCCGATATCGGGCAGTACGGCGCTGAGGTCGCGTAGCTGGCCCGCGGCATCGATCAGGCCCGGCTTCTCCTTGCCGGGAGGGCCATAGCGCACGAGTTTCATGCGGTCTCCTGTCTGTTCTTATAGCGCGGTGCAACGGGGCACCTGCCACTCAGCGCAGCATCTGGCCCAGGCTGGCGTCCAGGTGCTCGGTCGGCGCACGGCGGAAGCCCGAGCGCGCGAAGCGCTGCAGACGGCCCACCACAAAGGCTGTCAGCACCGAGGCCTGGACCTGGGCATCGGCCGTGGGCGTGGCCGACCCGGCTGTGCCTTCACGCAGGCATTGCTTGAGCGTGGATTCGATCTTGTCAAAGAACTGGTTCATGCGCTGCTGCAGGCGCTCGTTCTCATAGACCAGGGCGTCGCCCACCATCACGCGCACCATGCCCGGGTTCTTTTCGGCAAACTGCAGCAGCATGGTGACGACCTTTCCCGCATGGCGAGCGCCAGCGGCGGGATCAGTGGCCCCGGCTTCGCGCTCGGCAATCTGGTTGACCAGGGTGAAGACGGCCTGCTCAATGAACTCGATGAGCCCTTCGAACATCTGCGCCTTGCTGGCGAAATGTCGGTAAAGCGCGGCCTCACTTACTTCCAGCTTGGCAGCCAGCGCGGCCGTGGTGATGCGCTCGGCACCCGGCTGCTCCAGCATGCTGGCCAGGGCCTGCAGGATCTGGATGCGGCGCTCGCCCGGCTTGGGGCGCTTGCGAGCCGGGGTGGCGGCAGATTCGGCCGGCTCGGCGGCGGGGTTGAGATCGGCGTCAGACATGGTGTTCGGAAATCCCTTTTTTTGATTCTCGCACAGTGCCGCTAGGGGTTAGTCCTCAGTGGCCGCCCACTCCGCTTCTGGGCGCAGACCTAGCTTGGCACAATGCAGAGATCGTGCCACATCCGCTCAGTGCGAGCGGATCATCGTGCCATAGGCCTGGTCGGTCAGGATTTCCAGCAACATGGCGTGGGGCACACGACCGTCGATGATGTGCACGGCGTTGACCCCGCTCTTGGCCGCGTCCAGGGCGCCGGCGATCTTGGGCAGCATGCCACCCGAAATGGTGCCGTCGGCCACCAGTTCGTCGATGCGCTTCATGGTCAGTTCGGGCAGCAGCTGGCCCTGCTTGTCCAGCACGCCCGGGATGTTGGTCAGCATGAGCAGCTTCTCGGCCTGCAAGACCGTGGCCAGCTTGGCGGCCACCACGTCGGCATTGATGTTGTAGCTCTCGTTGTGCTCGCCGAAGCCGATGGGGCTGACC
>CAMLNH010000280.1 GCA_946481355.1 uncultured Curvibacter sp. | reverse complement strand
ATCGAATCGATCCCTGACGTGGCCGGCTTGCGCGTGCTGCGTGGCATGCCGGCCGACAGCACGGACGAGCAGGTCTACACAGCCTGGCTCGAAGAACGCAAGGAAAAAGGGCAGAGCGATTTCGCGCCCCTGCACCTGCAGCGCATCCTGGTCATCAGCGCCGTGTTCCGCAACGCCGACGGCCTGCGCATCCACTCCTTCGTGGACCGAGACGGCAAGAGCGAGGGCAAGGTCATCCAGACTTTCTTCAATACGCTGGAAAAGCACGTGCCCCAGCTCGTGAGCTGGAACGGTGGCGGCTTCGACCTGCCCGTGCTGCACTACCGCGGCCTGCAGCACGGCGTGGTCGCCGACAAGTACTGGGACCAGGGTGAGGACGACCGCGACTTCAAGTGGAACAACTACATCAGCCGTTACCACATGCGGCACCTGGACCTGATGGACCTGCTGGCCCTGTACCAGCCCAAGAACAATGCACCGCTGGACGCCATGGCCAAGCTCTGCGGTTTTCCGGGCAAGCTGGGCATGGACGGCTCGGCCGTCTATGGGGCCTACAAGGACGGCAAGCTTGAGGACATCCGTCGCTACTGCGAGACGGATGTGATGAACACCTACCTGCTCTACTGCCGCTTCCAGAAGATGCGCGGCGGTTTGCTGGAAAAAGAGTACGAGCAGGAAATCGCCACGGTCAAGGAAACGCTGGGCCAGCTCGCGGCGACCGAGCCGCACTGGGACGAGTACCTGCGCGCCTGGGGTTAGGGCCTGTTCGCACTTGAGAAATGAGTGTGAACAGGCCCTGGCAGGCTCAGGCGTCGTCGCTGCTGTATTCGCGCCGGGTGCGCGAGACCGCGGCCTCCACCTGGGCCAGCCAGGTCTGCAAGGTGGCCTCGATGGTCGGGTCGAGCTCGCTGCGCCAGTGGCGCTGGACCTGACGGGCCAGGGCACGCAGTTGCCAGGCCGCTTCGCTGGCCAGCAGGCTGAGTTCAGTTTGCAGGTGCGGGTCCAGCGTGTCCTGGCCCAGTTGCGCCAGCTGGGCCGGCGCGGCCCCCACACGCGCCAACGTGCGCGAGAGCTGGCTGGCCTGGCCTGCGAGGGGCAGCAGGAACTTCTTGCGTTCCTCGGGCAGGTTGGAGGCCGAGATTCTTGCCTCGGGCCAGGCCGTCAGCACGCGGTCGATTTCCTGCAGACAGCCGATGGGGTCTTCCAGAGGCTCCAGGGTCAAGGCGGTCACGGACTCGTCGCCGGGGCGCAGCAGTGCTGCGACGCGGTCGATGAAGACCGGCTCGTAGCGGTGCGTGTTCATGCGCAGCAGGATGGACAGCCGAGATTCGGGGATCTCGCGACCCGGCGCGAAAGCGCCGGCCACCAGCTCCGTGAGGGCCATGATGCATCCGCAAGGGCTGATCTGTGAGCCGGACAGATGGCGCGGATAGCCCGAGCCGTCCAGAAACTCGTGGTGTTCCAGAATGGCCTGCGCCACCTCGCGCGGGTACTCCTTGTGCCGCTCGACGAGCGCGGCCGAGACCAGCGGGTGCGAGGCCAGTTGGCGCTGCTGTTGCGGATCGATCGCGCTGCTGTGTTCCAGCAGCTGCGGATCCAGGTGCAGCATGCCCAGATCGTGCAGCAGGCCGGTGGCCGCCGCCACCCGCAGCTGCAGGCGCGGCAAGCCGCTGACAAGTGCGAACCAGCTCGCGACCAGGGTCGTCGTCAGCAGATGCTCATAGAGCGCGGGACGGATCTCGTGCGCCATGGTCAGCTGAAAGGCGATCGGGTCGGGCAGCTGGATGCGCTCCACGGCATCGAGGAGCACCTCGCGGATCTCGCGCGACGCGAGCATGCGGCCGAAGAAGGGTGTCTGCGCCGCGACGGTCTCGATCCCGCTGCGCAGCGCATGTCCGTTGACCGTGGGCAGGCTGGCCACCGAGTCTTCGAGGGGCTGGGCCAGGCGGTGCTCCATGAGCCGCTCATAGAGCCCGGGGTGCACGGCCACGCCCTGCTCGATGATCTTGATGCCGCGGGCGTTGTAGATGGGCTGGGTCGTGACGACCTGCCGGTGCCTGCCGAGTTCAAGCACGGCGCGAGTGAAGTGCTGGGGGTCGGTCTGCATGGTCATGCTGCAAGAGTCCATCCATCCTAACGGCGGCAAGGGCGCGGACCTTCTGCCACTCATGGACAATACTGACATGGATCACGAAAACGGCAAAAATCCCGCCTTTCCCCACGACGCCCTGCACATCGAATCCCTGGACATCGAGGCCCAGGGCATCGCCCACCGGCCCGATGGCAAGGTGGTTTTCATCGAAGGCGCCCTGCCTTTCGAGGTGGTCAGCGCCAATGTTCACCGCAAGAAGAACAACTGGGAGGCCGGCGTCGTCACGGCCATCTACCGCGAGTCCTCGCAGCGTGTGCGGCCTGGGTGTCCCCATTTCGGTCTGCATGCCGGTGCCTGCGGTGGCTGCAAGATGCAGCACCTGCATCCTGCGGCCCAGGTGGCGGTGAAGCAGCGCGTGCTGGAAGACAACCTCTGGCACCTCGGCAAGGTAAAGGCCGAGACCGTGCTGCGCCCCATCGAGGGCCCGGCCTGGGGCTACCGCTACCGCGCGCGCCTGTCGGTACGCCATGTGCACAAGAAGGGCACGGTGCTCGTGGGGTTTCACGAGCGCAAGAGCCGCTATGTGGCCGACATGCAGACCTGCCCCGTGCTGCCGCCGCATGTGGACGCCATGCTCATGCCGCTGCGCGCGCTGATCGCCTCCATGGACGCCATCGAGACCTGCCCTCAGATCGAGCTGGCCTGCGGCGACGACATCACGGCCCTGGTGCTGCGCCATCTGGAGCCGCTGAGCGCGGGCGATCAGGACAAGCTGCGTGCCTTTGCGCAGGCGCATCCCGGTGTGCAGTGGTGGCTGCAGCCCAAGGGCCCGGACACGGTGCATCTGCTGGACCCACAGGGGGCGCCGCAGCTGGCCTATGGCCTGCCTGAATTCGGCGTCCACATGCCCTTCAAGCCGACCGATTTCACCCAGGTCAATCCGCACATCAACCGCGTGCTGGTCACGCGGGCGCTGCGCCTGCTCGAGGTGCAGAAGGATGAGCGTGTGATCGACTGGTTCTGCGGCCTGGGCAACTTCACGCTGCCACTGGCGACGCAAGCGCGCGAGGTGCTGGGCATCGAGGGCAGCGAGACCCTGGTGGCGCGTTCACGCGAGAACCTCAAGCACAACCAGAGCCTGCGTCCTTTGGGGCAGGGCCTGGCAGCCACGGATTTCGTCGCGCGCAACCTCTTCGAGATGACGCCTGAGCTGCTGATCCGGGACGGCGTGGCCGACAAGTGGCTGGTCGATCCGCCGCGCGAAGGGGCCTTTGCCCTGGCCAAGACCCTGGCCGATCTGCATCAGCAGAAGGTCAACCCGGCCGAGCACCCGGAGACGCCGGGCAGCGCACAGTGGGCGCCGCCGAAGCGCATCGTCTATGTCAGCTGCAACCCGGCCACGCTGGCGCGCGACGCGGGCCTGCTGGTGCACCAGGCAGGCTACCGCTGCACGGCGGCAGGGGTGGTGAACATGTTCCCGCATACCGCGCACGTGGAAAGCATTGCCGTTTTTGATCTCAATGCTTCGGTGCAGGGTCATATGGCATAGCCATGTGAGCCGGAACCAAAGCATCGCCGTGTTGAACGGGCCTGAGCGGCCCGCGCTTCAGGAGGATTTCGCGCCGGCCGCGGCGGGCTTGCCGGCGGGAGCCTTGCCGGTCTCGGTGCCGGGTTTGTCGGTCGCTGCCTTGTCGGAGGGCGGGTTCGCGGGCTGGCCCTCGATCTTGTTCTCGC
>CAMLNH010000279.1 GCA_946481355.1 uncultured Curvibacter sp. | reverse complement strand
GGCCAGGTCCACGGTGTAGCTGGAGAGCTTGGCGGCCCGCAGGCAGTCCAGGGCCAGCTCGAGCGCCTCGAGATCGGCCTCGGGACCGGCGTGCCCGTAGATCTCGGCACCGAACTGCAGCGGCTCGCGCGTGGCATGCGGGCCCGCCGGGCGCGTGTGCACCACGGGGCCGCAATAGCACAGGCGGGCCACGCCGCGGCGGTTGAGCAGATGGGCATCGATGCGCGCGACCTGGGGCGTGGTGTCGGCGCGCAGGCCCATGGAACGGCCCGAAAGCTGGTCCACGAGCTTGAAGGTCTGGAGATTCAGCGCCTGCCCGGTGCCGCTGAGCAGCGAGGCCAGGTACTCGAGCAGCGGCGGCATGACGAGCTCGTAGCCGTAGCCACGGGCCGTGTCGAGCAGGTCGCGGCGCAGTTCCTCGATGTGACGCGCCTCGGAGGGCAGGACATCGGCGATGTGATCCGGCAAGAGCCAGGCGGACATGGGAAAAGGGGGAGCTGTTAAAAACGTGATTTTACCGGGTCGCGCGAGGGCTCCCGGCCGCCCGGCCCCGCGCGGGGCTCAGAGCGACTGCCAGCCGACCCAGGCCAGACCGGCCAGGATGCTCAGCAGGCCGAAGAAACGGATCTGGCCGTCGGAAAGCTGCAGGATCTGGCTGAACATGCGGCGCCAGCCGCCGGGCGAGACAAAAGGGAAAAGGCCCTCGATCACGAGGACGAGGGCCATGGCCAGCCAGAAGGCGTCACTGTTCACGCGGCGCTTATTTCTTCGCCGGGGCGCCCTGGCCGCGGAAGACCTTGAAGAAGTCCGAGCCGTTGGGGTCGAGCACCATCACGTCGCTCTTGTTCGCGAAGCTGGCCTTGTAGGCCTCCAGGCTGCGGTAGAACTGGGCGAACTGCGGGTCACGGCCGAAGGCATCGGCATAGGTCGCCGCGGCCTGGCCGTCGCCCTGGCCCTTGATCCTCTGGGCGTCGCGGTAGGCGTTGGCCACCGTCACCTCACGCTGGCGGTCGGCATCGGCGCGGATCTTCTCGCCCTCGGCAGCACCGGTGGAACGCAGCTCGTTGGCCACGCGCTGGCGCTCGGCCTGCATGCGGCGGTAGACCGACTCGGTGATCGCCTCCACATAGTCCACGCGCGTGATGCGCACGTCGACCACGTCGATACCCCAGGGCTTCTCGCCGCGCACGGCCTTGAGCACCTCGTCCTTGACGTCGTTCATCAGGGCTTCGCGCTTGGTCGACAGCAGGTCCTTGACGGTGCGCTTGTTGATCTCTTCCTGGAAGGCGTTGCGCACCACGCGGTTGAGCTGGCTGGCGCCGGCGGCCTCGTTGAGGCCGACGTTGCGGATGTACTCGCTGGGATCGGAGATGCGCCAGCGGATGTACCAGTCGATCACCACACGCTGCTTCTCGGCCGTGAGCATGGGCTCGGTATCGACGCTGTCGAGCGTGAGCAGGCGCTTGTCGATGTAGCTCACGTTCTGGAAGGGCGGCGGCAGCTTGACGTTGAGCCCCGGCTCCGTGATGACTTCCTTGATCTGGCCGAGTGCGTAGACCACGCCGAACTGGCGCTGGTCGACCACGAACAGCATGGAGCTGGCCAGGGCCAGCAGCACCAGCAACGAGGAAAGGATGAATCCAACCCGGTTCATGTTCTGTACTCCTTAGCGGGTTTCGCGTTCACGCGAACGCTGGTTCAGACGGGAGCGCGGGTCGTTGACCGTGGGCGCCGGCGCCGTGGACTGCGGCGCGGGGGCCGTGCCCTGCATCAGCGGCGCCGCAGCCTCGTCACCCCCGAGCTGCATGATCTTGTCCAGCGGCAGGTAGAGCAGGTTGGAGCCCTGGCGGGTCTCGACCAGCACCTTGGTCACGTTGCCGTAGATCTCCTGCATGGCTTCAAGGTAGAGTCTGTCGCGGGTCACCTGCGGCGCCTTCTGGTATTCGGTCAGCACGGAGCGGAAGCGCTGCGCATCACCCTGGGCCTGGGCGACGATACGAGCCTTGTAGCCTTCGGCCTCTTCCTTCAGACGCGAGGCCGTACCGATGGCACGCGGCACCACGTCGTTGGCATAGGCCTCGGCCTCGTTCTTGAGGCGCTCGCGCTCCTGGCCGGCCTTGAGCACATCATCGAAGGCGGCCTGCACCTGCTCGGGGGGGCGCACGCCACCCTGCTGCAGGTTGATGCCCACCACCTCGACACCGACCTTGTAGCGGTCCAGGATGGTCTGCATCAGGGCGCGCACACGCGGCGCGATCTGGTCGCGTTCCTCGGACAGGGCCGAGTCCATCTTCATCTTGCCCACCACCTCGCGCACGGCCGTCTCGGCGGCCTGCACCACGGCACCGGCCGGGTCACGGCTTTCGAACAGATAGGCGCGTGCGTCGTTCAGACGGTACTGGACGGCGAACTTGATCTCGACGATGTTCTCGTCCTCGGTCAGCATGGCCGACTCGCGCAGGCCCGTGGCCTTGATGACCACATCACGACCCACGTCGACCGAACGGATCTGGGTCACGAAAACCAGCTCATGGCGCTGGATGGGGTAAGGCATGCGCCAGTTGAAACCGGCCCCCACGGTGCTGTGGTACTTGCCGAACTGGGTGATGACGGCCTGCTGGCCTTCCTGCACGATGAAGAAGCCCGTACCCAGCCAGATCAGCACGGCGATGGCACTGATCAGGCCGATGCCGATACCCGCACCCTTCATGTCGGGCGTGCCACCACCGCTGCCCGTGCCACCGTTGCGGCCGCCACGGCCGCCGAACAGGCCCGAGAGCTTGCGGTTGAAGTCGCGCCAGAGTTCGTCCAGATCCGGCGGGCCCTGGGTGTTGCCCGGGCGGGATCCGCGGTTGCCTTGCGGGGGAACCTCGTCGGGCCGGTTGCCTTCGGCGGGCTTGTCATCCCCACGGCCCCAGCGCGGGTCGTTCAGGTTGAACATGCCGCGCAGGCGACCGGGCCATTGCGCGGCCCAGCGGAAAGCTGGTGCATGGAATTTCATTCTTGGCTCTCTCTGTAATCTCGGCCCAGGGCCTGGGACGCCTGCATTGTGCCCAATCAGAATGGGCTTGCGTGATTGTCCGGGAAATCCGAGCCCATTTCGGCGGCTTCCGTATCCCCGTAGACCGGGTTCGTGACGCGCTGGGCCAACAGTTGCCGCAAGGCAGGCAGCCCTTCACCATCACGCGCACTCACGAAGATCCGCGGCACGGGCTGCCCGTCCAGCTCGTAGCTGTCCTGGACCCGCGCCGGGCGACGCTCGGGGTCCAGGGCATCGAGCTTGTTGAAGACCAGGATCTGCGGAATGTGCTCGGCCCCGATCTCGGCCAGCACGCGCTGCACCTCGGCGATCTGCTCGGGGAAATTGGGGTTGGCCGCGTCCACCACATGCAGCAGCAGGTCAGCATCCACCGCCTCCTGCAGCGTGGCCTGGAAGGCGTCGATCAGTCCGTGCGGCAGGTCACGGATGAAACCCACGGTGTCTGACAGGGACACCGAACGTCCGGCCTCGCCCAGGTAGAGCTGGCGTGTGGTGGTGTCCAGCGTGGCGAACAGCTGGTCGGCGGCATAAGCGCGTGCCTTGACCAGGGCGTTGAACAGCGTGGATTTGCCGGCGTTGGTGTAGCCCACCAGGGAGATGTTGAAAGCATCGCGGCGCTCGCGCTGGCGGCGCTGGGTCTGGCGCTGGCGCTTGACCTTGTGCAGGCGCTCCTTGGTGCGCTTGATGGACTCGCCGATCATGCGGCGGTCCAGCTCGATCTGCTTTTCCCCCGGGCCGCCCCGCACGCCGGCGCCGCCGGTCTGGCGCTCCAGGTGGGTCCAGCGCCGCACCA
>CAMLNH010000278.1 GCA_946481355.1 uncultured Curvibacter sp. | reverse complement strand
ATCACCCGCGCGCTGGACTACTTCGACCCCGCGCGCGCCTTCGACGGCGACCTGACCGCCGCGCTGGCCCCCGCCCAGGCCAGCTTCCTGCTCGTGAGCTTCACCACCGACTGGCGCTTCTCGCCCGTGCGCAGCCGCGAGATCGTCAAGGCCCTGCTCGACAACCGCCGCACCGTGAGCTACGCCGAAATCGACGCCCCCCACGGCCACGACGCCTTCCTGCTGGACGACCCGCGCTACCACGGCGTGGTGCGCGCCTACTTCGACCGCATCGCCTCGGAGGGCGTGAAATGAGCGACCTGAGCGTGATGAACACCATCGCCAGCCTGGTTCCCCACGGCGCCCGCGTGCTCGACCTGGGCTGCGGCGACGGCGCCCTGCTGGCCCACCTGCAGGCCACGCGCGGCTGCAGCGGCTACGGCGTCGAGATCGACGACGCCAAGCTGCTCGCCTGCGTGCAGCGCGGCGTGAGCGTGCTGCAGTTCAACCTGGACGAAGGCCTCGCCATGTTCAGCGACAACGCCTTCGACGTCGTGCTGCAGATCGACACCCTGCAGCACCTGCGCAACGCCGAAACCATGCTGCGCGAAACCGCCCGCGTCGGCCGCATCGGCATCGTCAGCTTCCCCAACTTCGCCCACTGGCCCCACCGCCTGAGCGTGCTCACCGGCCGCATGCCCGTGACCAAACGCCTGCCCTACCAGTGGTACGACACCCCCAACATCCGCGTCGGCACCCATGCCGACTTCGAAGTCCTGGCCCAGCGCAACGGCCTCACCATCGAAGACAGCTTCGGCCTGCACGAAGGCCAGGTGGTGCGGCTGATGCCCAACCTGATGGCCAGCACGGCGGTGTTCAAGTTCTCGAATGGGCGCTGAATTTCGCCCCCGCGGCGTCGGACTGACAAAATTTGTCGCCCCGCACGCGCCAAGAAACGTCACATATTGTCAACATTCGGTCAAAACAGGCCCAAATTTCGCGAATTAGGGGGTTTTCCGGGGTCTTTTTTGCTGGCATGCTTGCTGCTGGTGGTGTACCCCGCCCATAACCCTCTTTAGGAGCTGAACCATGAAACGAGCCGTCCAACAAGGCTTTACGCTGATCGAACTGATGATCGTGGTCGCGATCATCGGTATTCTGGCCGCCGTCGCGCTGCCGGCTTACCAGGACTACACCGTGCGTGCCAAGGTGTCGGAAATCATTCTGGCTGGCTCGTCGGCCAAGACCGCGGTTGCCGAATCGGCGCAAGTCAACAGCGCCATGCCGACTGCGGCCAGTTTGACCGTTGACTCCCAAACCTCCACTTACGTCACGTCGGTGGTCTATTCTCAAACCAATACCTCGGTGGGCGTGATTACCGTCACTGCCAGTGCTACGGAGCCCAAAATCTCTGGCCAGACCATCATATTTACCGGCACTCTGCAAGGCAATGGCCAAGTCACCTGGGTTTGCGGCGGAACTATTCAGGACAAATACCGCCCCGCCAGCTGCAAGTAATCTGCCTTGCCAGGAAAAGGCCTCCTTCGGGAGGCTTTTCTTTTTTTCGCCGAGAAACATCCCCGTGAACACACCCGTCCGACCTTCATCCATTCGCATTACGCCTTCCTTGTGGCTCGGACTGTGGGCTGTGACACTGTCTTTCGGTTGGCTGCTCCCCAACCGCATGCCGCCCTGGGGCGCCTTTCATCAAGACGCCTGGATCGCTTTCGGCATGCTGCTCGTGGCGCTGGTGGTGTGCCTGCGGGGAAGTGTTGCCCCGACGCCTTGGACCTCCCCCGTCCTGGTTTGCCTGGCCTTGGTCGCCGTCCCTTGGCTCCAGTACCTGGCCGGGCAGGTCGTGTTCGCGGGCACCGCCTGGCTACCCAGCCTCTATCTGTTGGGCCTGGCCTTGGTCCTGCGAATCGGAGCCGTCTGGGAAACCACCGCGCCGGGCCAACCCGCCAGCACATTGTTCGGTGCCATCGTGTTCGCGGCTCTTGTATCCACCGGATTAGCGCTCGCGCAGTGGATGGGCCTGGATCTGGATTACTGGGCCCTTGAAACCGGGGGTGCCCGGCCCTATGCCAACTTGGGGCAGCCCAATCAGTTGGGTACTTTCCTGTGCTGGGGCCTGATAGGGCTGAGCTGGTTGTGGGCCAAACGCCGCATCAGCGTCGGCACATGGACGTTCGCGGGTGCCTATGTCCTTTTTGGCATCGCATTGACCAGCTCGCGCACCTCCTGGCTTATCGTGGCCATGCTGACGATCCTGCTCATCTACTGGCGGCGGCACTTCCCTCGCTGGCAATTGCTGAGCGGCGGCGCCCTATTGCTCGCAACATTCGTCATCAGCAATTTGGCCATCCCCGAGCTCGCCTCCGCCATCCAGATGCCGACCGTAGGGGGTGTCGACCCGCAGGCGGTGAAGGCGCGGATGCTCGCTGACCTTCGCCCGACGATCTGGGCGGCCTACATCGACGCCGCCCTGCACAGTCCCTGGTGGGGGTTCGGCTGGACACAGGCCAGCATAGGGCAGATGACCGTGCTGCTCGACCACCCCGAGCTGCGCGTCCTGTCCTCCCACTCGCACAACCAGTTCCTGGATCTGGTGCTCTGGATGGGCATTCCACTGGGCCTCGCAACAAGCGCATTTGTCATCTGGCGCTTCTGGCGGCTTTTCGTTTCCGCGAAGACCGTTGACCAATCGATGCTGTTCTGTCTGCTCATGGCGCCGGCCATTCACGCCATGCTGGAACTTCCGCTGCAATATGCCTACATGCTGCTGCCCGCTGGCCTGGCGTGGGGCATTCTGGAAGCCCATCAGCCGGGTTGGACCTTCCATCGCGTCGGGCGGGGCGCTCATCTCGGCTTGTGGAGCATCAGCGCGCTGCTGACCGTTCTCCTGGTCAGGGACTACCTCAACGTGCAAAGCAGCTACCAGTGGCTACGCTATGAATGGGCCCGACTGGCCACACAGAAATCCGCCCCAGTCCCCAAGGTTCTGATGCTCACCCAATGGTCTGAATTTGTGAAATTGAGTCACCGGGAGATGAGGGTTCCGGCCACCCCGGACGAATTCAAACGCATCGAAAATCTGGCCCACGTCTTCCCCAGTCCAGGTTTCCTGATGAAGCTCGCAGCCGTGCAGGCCTTGAACGACCAACCGGATGCCGCGCGGCAATCCATTGCGCTCGCTTGTCAACTGAATGACGAGAGCCAATGTCAAGCAATCCGTCATGTGTGGCACCTGGAAGCCCAGCACGAGCCGGCTTTTGCCCGCGTCCAATGGGATTGACACCTGACGGCTCCGAATCCGGGCTGCATATCGACCGATCCAAGCGAGAATTCGTGATTTAACGGAGCATCCATGACCACCATCCAAACCATCGGCATCATCGGCGCCGGCACCATGGGCAACGGCATCGCGCAGGCCTGCGCGGTCAGCGGCATCCGTGTCGTCATGGTCGACATCAACGAAGCGGCGGTGCAAAAGGGCATCGCCACCGTGGCGGGCAGCCTGGAGCGCCTGATCAAGAAGGACAAGCTGACCGCCGCCCAGCGCGACGCGGCGCTGGCCCTCATCCAGGGCAGCACCAGTTACGACGACCTCAAGGGTGCGCAGCTCGTCATCGAGGCCGCCACCGAGAACCAGGCGCTCAAGGTCAAGATCCTGCAGCAGCTGGACGGCCTGCTGGCGCCCGAGGTGGTCATCGCCACCAACACCAGCTCCATCTCCATCACGCAGCTGGCCGCCGCCACGCAGCGCGCCGACCGTTTCATCGGCATGCATTTCTTCAACCCGGTGCCCATGATGGCGCTGGTGGAGATCATCCGCGGCCTGCAGACCAGCGATGCCA
>CAMLNH010000277.1 GCA_946481355.1 uncultured Curvibacter sp. | reverse complement strand
TGTTTGATTTCATTTATTTTTTCTCTGCCTTTTTTGTCATCGTTCTGACCCAAAAGCGCATGGCTACGTGCTTTGCGGTCCTTGCCCCATAGTTCTGCACAAAGTTATCCACATATTCTGTGGGTGAGGGTTGAGAGCAAGCGCGGACCGGGCTGACCGGCCCGTCATTCGGGAGCGCAATGTGCGTGGGTCATAATCGACAGGCACATCAGCGTGGAGGATCCCTTTGTTTTCCATCATACAAGCCGCCGGCTGGCCCATCTGGCCCCTGATCGCCTGTTCCATCCTGGGCCTGGCCCTGATCATCGAACGCTTCCTGAGCCTCAAGACCGCCAAGGTGGCCCCGCCCCAGCTGCTCGACGAGGTGCTCAAGGCATCGAGCACCGAACTGCCCAAGCCCGAGGTCATCGACCAGCTCGAAAAGAGCTCGGCCCTCGGTGAGGTGCTGGCCAGCGGCCTGCGTACCCTGCAAGTCAAACCGACCAGCAGCGACGAAGAGTTGCGCAACGCCCTGGAAAGCACCGGCCGCGTCGTGACGCACAAGCTCGAACGCTACCTCACCGCCCTGGCCACCATCGCCTCGGTCTCACCCCTGCTGGGCCTGTTCGGCACCATCGTCGGCATGATCGAGATCTTCGGCTCCCAGGCCCCGGGTGGCGGTACGGGCGGCAACCCGGCCCAGCTCGCGCATGGCATCTCCATCGCCCTCTACAACACCGCCTTCGGCCTGATCATCGCCATCCCCTCGCTGATCCTCTGGCGCTACTTTCGCGCCCGGGTCGACGAATACCTGCTGACGCTGGAGCTCGCAGGCGAACGCCTGCTGCAGCACCTGGGCACGCTGCGGCGCACCGAGTCATGAGGCTGCACTTCCGCCGTCCGGCGCGTGAGGAGCCGGAGATCAACCTGATCGCCTTCATCGATGTGCTGCTGGTGATCCTGATCTTCCTCATGCTCACGACCACCTACAGCAAGTTCACCGAGATGCAGTTGCGCCTGCCGACGGCGGACGCCGACGCCCAGCGCGACTACCCCAAGGAAGTCATCGTGGCCGTCAGCAGCGACGGCAACTACAACGTCAACCGCAACCCGATCGAAGGCCGCAGCGTGGAAGCCGTGGTCGCTGCCCTGCTGCAGGCCGCCAAGGCTGGCAAGGACACCGTGGTCATCATCAGCGCCGACGCCAGTGCGCGTCACCAGTCGGTGGTCACAGTCATGGAAGCCGCGCGCCGCGCCGGCCTCACGCAGATCACCTTCGCCACCCAGTCCTCGGCCCAGGCCGGTGGCCGCTGAGGCTCATGGACCGTCCCGGCCTGCCGGCCTGGCAACTGGCCTTGCAAGCGAACTGGCAGCGGCGTGGCGCGCTGGCCTGGGCCTTGTGGCCGATCTCGCTGCTCATGGGCGCACTGGTGCGTTTGCGCCAGGGGCTTTACCTCAGCGGTGTCCTCAAGCGCCAGGTCGTGTCCGTGCCCGTGATCGTGGTCGGCAATGTGGTGGCAGGCGGCGCGGGCAAGACACCCGTCGTGATCGCCCTGGTGCAGCACCTGCAAAGTCGCGGCATGCGACCCGGTGTGGTCTCACGCGGCTATGGCCGGCACACGCGTGACTGCCGCGAGGTGCTGGAGGACAGCCCCGTGCGCGAGGTGGGTGACGAGCCGGCGCTGATCCGGCGCAAGACCGGGGTGCCCGTCTACGTCGCGGCGCGCCGCATCGAGGCTGCTCGCGCCCTGCTGCAGGCCCACCCGCAAGTCGACATCCTCGTCAGCGACGACGGGTTGCAGCATCTGGCCCTGGCGCGCGACCTGGAGGTCTGCGTCTTCGACGATCGCGGGGTCGGCAACGGCTTCCTGCTGCCCGCGGGTCCGCTGCGCGAGCCCTGGCCGCGCTATGTGGATCTGGTGCTGCATACCGGCAACCGCCCGGCCTTCACGGGCTACACCTCGCGCCGAGCGCTCGCGCACCAGGCCGTGCGTGCCGATGGCAGCCGGGTGGACCTCGTGGCCCTCGCCGCCGATGGCCGCCCTCTGCTGGCCGTGGCCGGCACGGCACAGCCACAGGCCTTCTTCGACATGCTGCAATCCCTGGGCTTGCCGCTGACCCTGACCGCCGCACGCCCCGACCATGACGATTACGCCTCCTGGCAGCGCCCGCACGAACGTGACTACACCCTGCTGTGCACCGAGAAAGACGCGCTTAAGCTCTGGGCCCACCACCCCGACGCCCTGGCTGTGCCGCTGGAATTCGAGGCCGAGCCGGCCTTCTACGCCGCCTTCGACCGCCTGCTCGATGACGCACTGCAGGCACGGCTATCATCGCCCCATGGACACCCGACTGCTTGAACTGCTGGTCTGCCCCGTGACCAAGGGCCCGCTCGACTACGACCGTGAAAAACAGGAGCTGCTTTCGCGCAGCGCACGCCTGGCCTATCCCGTCCGCGACGGCATCCCCGTGCTGCTGGAAAACGAAGCCCGTACCCTGAGCGACGAAGAGCTCGGCCTCTGAATCCCTAGGCATGAGCTACACCGTCCTGATCCCGGCCCGACTGGCTTCGAGCCGGCTGCCCAACAAACCCCTGGCCGACATCGCCGGCCTGCCCATGGTGGTCCGCGTGGCGCAGCGCGTCAGCTCTGGTCTACCGGCCGGCACGCGCGTGGTCGTGGCTGCCGACCACCCCTCCATCCTGCAGGCCTGCACCGAGCACGGTGTCGAGGCCCTGCTCACGCGCGTGGACCACCCCAGCGGCAGCGACCGCCTGGCCGAAGCCTGCGAGCAGCTCCAGCTGCCCGACAAGGCCATCGTCGTCAATGTGCAGGGTGATGAACCGCTGATCGACCCGGCCTTGGTCTCGGCCGTGGCCACCTTGCTCGAACAACGCCCCGAGGCCAGCATGAGCACGGCCGCCCACCCCCTGCACGAGGTGGCCGATTTCACCAACCCCAACGTGGTCAAGGTCGTGCTCGACGCGCGCGATCTGGCGCTGTACTTCAGCCGCGCCCCCATCGCCTGGTGGCGCGACGGCTATGCACAGGGCGTCCAGACCCTGGCCACCCCCGCCCCGCTGCGTCACATCGGCATCTACGGTTACCGCGTGGGCTTTCTGCGCCAGTTCCCCAGGCTGCCCCAGGCCCCGATCGAGGCTACCGAGGCCCTAGAGCAGCTGCGTGCCATGTGGCACGGCCACCGCATCGCCGTGCATGTCACGCAAGAGGCCCCCGGCCCGGGCGTTGACACCCCCGAGGATCTGGAGCGCGTGCGCCGGCTGCTCGGCCACTGAGATCCGGCCCTGCGGCTGGCCCGACCGGCAAGACTTGCTATAGCTGCTGTAAGTTTCAGGGTGGTTACGGCATGCTATCCTCGCCCTGAAAGGCTGGTGCACCGGGATGGTGCTGCCATCAGCCGATAACACCCATACATCCGAGGATATCCATGAGACTGATCCTGTTGGGCGCCCCCGGCGCCGGCAAGGGCACGCAAGCGGCCTTCATCTGCAAGAAGTACGGCATCCCGCAGATCTCCACCGGCGACATGCTGCGCGCCGCGGTCAAGGCCGGCACGCCGCTGGGCCTGCAGGCCAAGGCCGTGATGGAATCCGGCGGTCTGGTCAGCGACGACCTGATCATCAACCTGGTCAAGGAACGCATCGCACAACCCGACTGCGCCCAGGGCTTCCTCTTCGACGGTTTCCCGCGCACCATTCCCCAGGCCGACGCCATGAAGGCTGCCGGCGTGAAGCTGGACTATGTGCTGGAGATCGACGTGCCCTTCGAGGCCATCATCGAGCGCATGAGCGGCCGCCGCTCGCACCCGGCTTCGGGCCGCACCTACCACGTCAAGTTCAACC
>CAMLNH010000276.1 GCA_946481355.1 uncultured Curvibacter sp. | reverse complement strand
ACGCGGATCTCGATGGTGCCGTACTCCGGCTTGGGCCGGATGTCCCAGTAGAAGTCCTTCATGCTCTTGACCACGCCGGTGCGGGTCATCTTGTCGAAGTAGGCGTTGAAGTCGTCCCAGTTCAGCACGAAGGGCGCACGGCCCGAGAGCGGGAAGGCGAACACCGAGTTCAGGCGCGCCGAGTCGAAGGCCGTGTCGTGCCCCTGCACAAAGGGCGAAGAGGCCGAGAGCGCGATGAAGTGCGGGATGTAGCGCGACATGCGGTGCAGCATGAGCAGGGCGCTGTCGGCATCCGGACAGCCGATGTGCACGTGCTGGCCGAAGATGGTGAACTGCTTGGAGAGATAACCATACAGCTCCGACAGCTGCTTGAAGCGCGGCTTGTCGTAGATGCGGCGCTCATGCCATTGCTGGAAGGGGTGGGTGCCGCCACCGACCACGGCGATGTTGAGCTTGTCCGCACACTGCACCAGGGCGTCGCGGATCAGACCCAGCTGTTCGCGCACCTGGGCCGGCGAGTGGCAGACCCCGGTGGAGATCTCGATCATGCTCGAGGTCATCTCGGGCACCACGCTGCCCGGCAGCTGGCGCTTGGCCATCAGGCGCAGCATGTCCTCGGCGTAGGGCGCGAGGTCGTAGTCGTTGGTGTTGACGAGCTGCAGCTCGAGCTCCACGCCCAGAGTCAGTGCCTCGGAATGGCTGAAAGGTTCAAGCGGCATCGGTCTGGTCTCCCTCGACTTTGATACGACGGATCGCCGGCGGGCGACCGGCTTCGCCAGCGCGCTGCAGGGCCAGTACGGCCATGAGTGCGCCCAGCACTTCCATGAGCAGGATCAGCGGCAGGGCGATGGCCGCAGCCGGCCCACCGATGGTCGGTGCGAATTCTGCGAACTGTGACACCAGCAGCAAGGCCACGGCCGACAAGGGCCACATAGAGCCGGCTGTCCACAGGGCCTGGCGCGGGCTGGCGCCGCTGCCGATGCCGCCCAGACCGATGGCCGCCACCTTGGCCAGTGCGCGCGCCAGCACCAGGGCAGCGATCAGGCTCCAGGCCTGCCAGTTCCAGGGCGCCTGGGCGGCGGCCATGGAGACCAGCACGAACATCAGGATGGTCAGGATGGCCGAGGCCGTGCCGAACTGGCGCGGCCAGGACCAGGGGCGCGGGTGCAGGGTCTTGAGCAGGATGCCGGCCAGCAGCGCGGCCAGCGGCGCCGAGCCGCCGAAGTGCGCGGCCAGCGCGGTGCCGGCGGCGATCAGCGCCAGCTGCAGCACGGCGGTGTTCTCGCTGGTCGGGCTCATGATCTGCAGCGCCTTGCGCAAGGCCAGGGCCAGCAGCGCGCCCACGAGCACCGAGGCCACCACGAGCAGCAGCACCGGGTAGAAGGCGTCGGCCAGCCGCGCCTCTTCACGGCCGAGCAGGCGTGCCATGACGCCGCCCAGGGCCAGCACGTAGAAGGTGTTGAGCGCGGCCAGGGTGATGGCGCGGTCGGTGACCGGGCCGCTGGCCCGGAGATCGCTGGCCACGCGCATCAGAACGGCCGGCGAGGTGGCCACCATCAGCAGGGCCAGCGGCATGTGCAGGGCCTCGTCCACGCCAAAGAGCATCAGCACCCACCAGGCCAGCAGGTAGGTGGCCACCGCCTCGCCCACGCTTTGCGCGAGCAGCATGGGGTTGTGGCGGAACCAGCGCAGCGAGAGCCGGCCGCCGGCCTCGAAGAGCACGATGGACAGGCCGAGTTCGACCATGAACTGGGCGATGCCGTCGAGCGGCCAGGTCGCGGCCGTGTAGCCCGAGAAGCCAGCCAGGGCGCCGACGATGGAGTAGCCCAGCACCTTGGGCAGGCCCAGATAGCGCTGCAGCAGATGACCAGCCCCGGCCGCCAGGGCCAGCAGCAGGGCCCACTGCACGGTGGGCAGACCGGCGGAGGGTTTGATCCACTCGGACCAGTTGAGCATGAGATCGATCATCGCGTCTCCTTGTTGTTCGAGAGCCTGGCCCGGAGGCCGGCGCCTGTTCATCCCGATGAGGCCTGTGCAAGGCCGGGGGCGGACAGAGGGCGTGTGGATGGCAGACCGATGCAGCGGTCGATGCGCTTTGAGTATAGCCCGCAGCGCACGGGCCGCACCTGCAGTCCCGGCGAGCCGTAGGGTCAGGCTTGCACGACAATGGCGGCTGGAGGTACGGCCTTGAATTCAACGATGTTCTGGATCCTGGTGGCATTGGGTGTGCTGCATCTGGTGCTCTTGCTGGCGCTTGTGCTGCGGCGCACGGATGCGCAGGCGCAGCAGGGCAGCGAGGTGCTGCGCCAGGAGTTGCTGGCAGGGCACGAGCGCCTGACGCGTGAGCTGCGCCAGGACATCGCCGAATCGGCGCGCGGTACACGGCTGGAACTGGCGCAGAACCTGTCCACCTTCCAGCAGACCCTGGTGCAGCAGGCCGCGGAGGCCACGCGCACCCAGAACACGCAGATCGACGCCTTCGGTCAGCAGCTCGCGCTGCTGCAGAAGACCCTGTCCGACACCCTGGCCCAGCGCCTGGAGGCCCTGGGCGAATCCAACGCGCGGCGCATCGGAGAAATGCGCGCGACACTCGATGCCCAGCTGGCCCAGCTGCAGCAGACCAATGCCGCCAAGCTTGACGAGATGCGCGCCACGGTGGACGAGAAGCTGCAGGCCACCTTGCACACCCGCCTGGGCGAGAGCTTCAAACAGGTGGCCGAGCGCCTGGAGCAGGTGCACAAGGGCCTGGGAGAGATGCAGACTCTGGCCGCCGGCGTGGGCGACCTCAAGCACCTGCTGACGAATGTGAAGACGCGCGGCATGTTCGGCGAGGCGCAACTCGCAGCCTTGCTGGAGCAGGTCTTCGTACCCGACCAGTACGCGGCCCAGGTCGCTACGCGACCGGGCAGCAAGAACGTGGTGGACTTCGCCATCCGCCTGCCCGGCAAGGCGGATGACGGCACGCCGCTGTGGCTGCCCATCGACGCCAAGTTTCCCAACGAGGACTACGAGCGCCTACTCGACGCGCAGCAGCGCGCCGATGCCCTGGCCGCCGAAGCCGCCGCCAAGGCCTTGGAGGCACGCATCCGTCTCGAGGCGAAATCCATCGCTGAGAAGTACGTCGAGCCGCCACACACCACGGACTTCGCCATCTTGTTTCTGCCTACCGAGGGCCTCTATGCCGAGGTCCTGCGTCGCCCAGGGCTCATGGAGGCGCTGCAGCGCGAGCACCGCGTCACGCTGGCTGGCCCCACCACGCTGCTGGCCATGCTCAGCTCCCTGCAGATGGGCTTTCGCACCCTGGCGCTGGAAAAGCGTTCCAGCGAGGTCTGGCAGGTGCTGGGTGCGGTCAAGACCGAATTCGGCAAGTTCGGTGACGTGCTGGCCAAGGTCAAGTCGCAGACCGAGACCGTGCTCAACACGCTGAGCAGCGCCGAGGTGCGCAGCCGCGCCATGGGCCGCGCCCTGCGTCAGGTCGAAGCCCTGCCCGAGGCCCAGACCCAGACCCTACTGCCGCTGGACAAAGAGGCCGACGAGGGGTGAGCGTCACGGACACGGCGGCCCCGCACCATCAGCTGCCGCGGCTGATCGGCGGGCACATCTGCCTGCATGCCTCCATGGCCGGCCTGCGCATGGCGGCGCCCTTGCTGGCGCTGAACCAGGGCTACAGCGCACTGGCCGTGGGCTTGCTCATGGCGCTGTTCGCACTGGCCCAGGTCTTTCTGGCGCTGCCGGCCGGCCGCTATGCGGACCGGCACGGCCTGCGCCGCCCCATCGCCTGGTGCGTGATCGCGGCCAGTGGAGGCACGGCACTGGCCGTGCTCTTTCCGGTTTTTCCCGCTTTGTGTCTGGCCGCGCTGCTCAGCGGCGGTGCCACTGGTGC
>CAMLNH010000275.1 GCA_946481355.1 uncultured Curvibacter sp. | reverse complement strand
GACTCGTAGTGCCGCACCATCTTGGCCGAGATGCCCGAGAGCTCGGCTGCGGTGCCGATCTGGACGGGCCAGGCGATGGTGCTCATGGCGCGCTCAGGCGGCAACCGCGTAGCCCTCGTCGGCGATGGCGCGTGCCAGGGCCTCGCGCGGCTGCTGCGACTGCACCTCGACGCGGTTCTGGCTGCGGTCGATCTTCACTTCGGCCTGGGGATCGAGCTGCTGGAGCGCGCGGGTCACGGATTTTTCGCAATGACCGCAGGTCATGCCGGTGACGGTGAAGGTCTGGTTCATGGTGTGAGCTCCTTGAGGAGGTTGGACGTGAGCATATGCTGGACCCTGCCACCATGGGAAGGTCAACGGCGGCAGGCAACAACCTTTTCTGCGACAAGGTTGATCCAGGACAAGGGTTGACCCTGCCATCATGGCAAGGTTCACGATCGCACCATGAACACCACCTCTACCCCCACCCTGCCCGCTACGCTGGACCTCGGCATCGCCGGCATGACCTGCGCCTCCTGCGTGAACCGCGTCGAGAAGGCACTCAAGAAGGTGCCGGGCGTGACCGAAGCCACGGTCAATCTGGCCACCGAGTCGGCGCGCGTAAGCTACCAGCCCTCCGAGCAGATGGAGGCCCGTCTGCGCCGCGCCGTGCGCGATGCGGGCTATGAGCCGCGTGCGGCCGATGCGCTGGAACAGAAACAGGACGCCTCGCCCTGGGCCGGCTTTGCGCCCGTGGCCCTCGGTCTGGTGTTGTCCCTGCCCCTGGTCGTGCCCATGGTGGGCGACTTCTTCGGGCGGCACTGGATGCTGCCGGCCTGGCAACAGTTCCTGCTGGCCACGCCCGTGCAGTTCATCCTGGGCGCGCGTTTCTACGTGGCGGGCTGGCATGCGCTCAAGGCGCGCACGGGCAATATGGACTTGCTGGTGGCCATCGGCACCACGGCGGGCTGGGCACTCTCCGTCTGGCTCTGGCTGTTCGCCGGCCACGAGGGCATGCCACACCTGTACTTCGAGGCCTCGGCCGTGGTCGTGACCCTGGTGCTGCTGGGCAAGTGGCTGGAGGCCCGGGCCAAGCGCCAGACCACGGCGGCCATCCGCGCCCTGCATGCGCTCAGGCCCGACATCGCCCACCTGATCGGCCCGGACGGCGAGGTGGACGTGCCCGTGGCCGAGGTGCTGGTGGGCGACAGGCTGGTGGTGCGGCCGGGCGAGCGGTTTCCGGTGGATGGCACCCTGCTCGAAGGCCACACCCAGGTCGACGAATCCATGCTGACCGGCGAGCCCCTGCCTGTGCCCAAGGACGCGGGTGAGCACCTGACCGGGGGCTCGATCAACGGCGAGGGTCGTGTGGTCATGCAGGTGGCCGCCGTGGGCAGCGAGACCGTGCTCGCGCGCATCATCCGCCTGGTCGAGGACGCGCAGGCGGCCAAGGCGCCGATCCAGCGTCTCGTGGATCAGGTGTCGGCGGTCTTCGTGCCCGTGGTGCTGGTCATCGCCCTGGCCACGCTGGCGGGCTGGCTGCTGGCCGGTCATCCTCTGGAAGATGCCGTGATCCATGCCGTGGCGGTGCTGGTCATCGCCTGTCCTTGTGCGCTGGGCCTGGCCACGCCCGCGGCCATCATGGCGGGCACGGGGGTGGCCGCGAAGCACGGCATCCTGATCAAGGACGCGCAGGCGCTGGAGATTGCGCACCGCGTCGACACCATGGCTTTCGACAAGACCGGTACGCTGACCGTGGGCCAGCCGCGGCTCACGGCTTTCGAGGTCGTGTCCGGCGTGGACGAGGCCCGCCTGCTGACCGCGGCGGCCAGCCTGCAGAGCGGCAGCGAACACCCTCTGGCGCGTGCCGTGGTGCAGGCGGCGCAGACGCGCGGCCTGGCCATCGAGGCGCCCGACAACGTGCGCGCCGTGCCCGGCCGCGGCAGCGAGGGCGAGGTGGGCGTGCAGAGCTACCTGGTCGGCAGCCTGCGCTGGATGGACGAGCTGCGCGTGGGCCTGGGCCCGCTGGCGGCGCGTGCGGCTGAGCTGCAGCAGCAGGGCGCCACGGTCTCGGTGCTGGTCGAGCGCACGACGGAGGGCCTGACCCTGCGTGCCCTGCTGGCCTTCGGCGACGAACCCAAGCCCGGGGCGAAGGAAGCCCTGGCAGTGCTGCGCGCGCGTGGCATCCGCACCGTGATGATCTCGGGCGACAACCGCGGTGCGGCCGAGGCCATGGCGCGACGCCTGGGCCTGCGGCCCGAGGCGGGCGAGGTACTGGCCGAAGTGTTGCCCGGGGACAAGGCGGCCCGTGTCACCGAATTGAAACAAGGGGGCCATGTCGTGGCCATGGTCGGAGACGGCGTCAACGACGCACCGGCCCTGGCCGCGGCCGACGTCGGCCTGGCCATGGGCAATGGCACAGACGTGGCCATGCACGCGGCCGGCATCACGCTGATGCGCGGCGACCCGCTGCTGGTGGCGGGGGCGCTCTCGGTTTCTGACCGCACGGTGGCCAAGATCCGCCAGAACCTGTTCTGGGCCTTCATCTACAACGTGGCCGGCATCCCGCTGGCGGCCCTGGGCTACCTGAGCCCGGTGATCGCTGGTGCGGCCATGGCCCTGAGCTCGGTCAGCGTGATGAGCAACGCCCTGCTGCTGAGGCGCTGGCGGCCCGGCGCCTGAAATCGGGGCCGAAACCCGGAATAGCCCGGTCTCTACGTGGTATTACCGCCGCAGCATAGGAGAGCGCCCCTCTAGAATTTCAAGGTTGGGCCCGCACCGGTCGGGCTACAGGAGGAAGTTTCCATGAGCACCAAGCTGTTCGCCCTCATGCGTCAGTTCACCGTCCGTTTCCGCATGATCGGCGCCATCGGCGTCGTGCTGGCTTTGCTGCTGTTGGTCGGCGGCGCGGGCATGTTCGGCATGTTCCGCATCCACCAGCTCAGCGCCGAGGTCATCGACGAATCCATGGCCGTGGTGGATCGCGTGGCCAGCCTGCGCTTCGAGATGGCCCAGGTGCGGCGCTACGAGAAGGAAATGATCATCCAGTACGAGAAGCCGGAGCTGATCCGCCAGATCCGCACCCGCTGGGACGCCGACGTGCAGAAGGTCGAGCAGAAGGCGGCCGATCTGTCCTCGGTGCTGTCCGAGGAACGCCGCCCGCAGCTGGAGAAGGCGATCACCTTCCTCAAGAGCTACCGCACCATGTTCACGGGCATCACACGTCAGCTGGAGGACAGCGCCTACGAGACGGCCACCATCGCCAACCGCATGAGCGCGCGCGCCGCCGGTGAGTTCGAGGAAGCCGACAAGCTGCTGACCCAGATCGACGAAGGTGTGCGCGCCGAGGCCGAGGCCTCCAACGCCAGCCGCAACGCCATGCTGGACCGCATGCTCTTCATCTTTGCCGCCCTGGTGGTGCTGGCACTGGCCATTGTCGTGCCGCTGACCCTGCTGAACATGCAGGCCATCTGCCGTCCGCTGGAGCAGGCGCGTCAGCTGGCCCAGGCCATCGCCAGCGGCGACCTGTCGCAGCGCATGCAGGTCGACGGCCGCGACGAGGTGGCCGATCTGCAGCGAGCGCTGGAGCAGATGCGCGACAGCCTCTCGGGCATCGTCGGCCAGCTGCGCGAGGCCGGCGAGAGCATTGCCACGGCCAGCCGTGAGATCGCCACTGGCAACCAGGACCTGTCCAGCCGCACCGAGCAGACGGCCAGCAATGTGCAGCACACCGTGAGCTCCATCGGTGCGCTCAGCGGCAACGTGCAGCAGACCGCCAGCTCGGCGCAGACCGCCAACCAGCTCGTGGCCACGGCCTCGCAGGCCGCCCAGCGCGGCGGCTCGGTGGTGACGCAGGCCGTGCAGAGCATGCACAGCATCTCGGCCTCCAGCCGCAAGATCAACGACATCATCGGCGTGATCGACGGCATCGC
>CAMLNH010000274.1 GCA_946481355.1 uncultured Curvibacter sp. | reverse complement strand
AGGCCATCGTCTGCAACATCGGCCACTTCGACAACGAGATCCAGGTCGCCAAGCTGGAAGAGAAGTGCCAGTGGGAAGAGATCAAGCCCCAGGTGGACCACGTGATCTTCCCGGACGGCAAGCGCATCATCCTGCTGGCCAAGGGCCGCCTGGTGAACCTGGGCTGCGGCACGGGCCACCCGAGCTTCGTGATGAGCTCGTCCTTCGCCAACCAGACCATTGCCCAGATCGAGCTGTTCACGCACAGCGATTACTACGAGCAGGGCAAAGTTTACGTGCTGCCCAAGCACCTGGACGAGAAGGTCGCGCGCCTGCACTTGAAGAAGGTCGGCGCCATGCTGACCGAGCTGACGGACGAGCAGGCTGCCTATATCGGTGTGCCGAAGCAGGGCCCCTACAAGCCCGACACCTACCGCTATTAAGCGCTACTGCGCGGCCGTGATCCGTCGTTGCGGAGCCCGTCCGGAAATCCTCACGACCCTTCAAGGTCGTTCCGGTTTCCGGCCACCCGCGCCTAGGCTGACGGCCGCTCGCTACGCACCGATGCGTGTTTGTACCCCAAGGCTTCATGCGAGCTGATCAGCTTCTCGTCGAACGTGGCCTGGCCGTGTCGCGGGCGCAGGCGCAGCGGCTGATCGCCGCGGGCGTCGAGTGGCAGCAGGCGGGCCACTGGAAGCGCGTGGCCAAGAATGGCGACGAGGTGCCGGATGCTGCGCCGCTGCGGCTGCTTGACGATGCCGAGGCGCGCTACGTCTCGCGCGGCGGGCTCAAGCTCGAAGGTGCGCTGCAGCACGCCGGCCTGAAGGTTGCCGGCTGGACCTGCCTCGATCTGGGGCAGTCCACCGGCGGCTTCACGGACTGCCTGTTGCAGGCCGGCGCGGCGCGTGTGGTGGGGCTGGACGTGGGACAGGCCCAGCTGCACGTGCGTTTGCGTGAGGATGCGCGCGTGACCTGTATCGAGAGCCTGAACGCCCGCGATGCGGCTGCCGTGTCCGCGGCCTTGGCCGATGAGGCCCCGGCCGGCGGCTTCGACCTGCTGGTGGGCGACCTGTCCTTCATTTCGCAGACCCTGGTGCTGCCGGCCGTCGTGCCCTGGATCAAGCCGGGTGGCGAACTGCTGATGCTGGTCAAGCCACAGTTCGAACTGCAGCCGGGCCAGGTCGGCAAGGGCGGCCTCGTGCGCGACACCTCACTCTACGCCGTGGTGGAGCAGCGTTTGCGCGAAGCCTGTGCGGCGCTGGGCCTGCAGGTGCGCGACTGGTTCGACTCCCCGATTGCCGGTGGCGACGGCAACCGCGAGTTTTTCATTCATGCCGTCAACAAGAAGTGAGCTTCGCATGAGCGAACAGCAATTACCGATCAGCATCGAGTTCTTCCCGCCCAAGACGCCCGAGGGCGTGGAGAAGCTGCGCGCGGTGCGCCAGCAGCTTTACGCGTTGCAGCCCGAGTTCTGCTCGGTGACCTATGGCGCTGGCGGCTCCACACAGGAGGGCACCTTCGGCGCCGTACGCGAGATCCTGGCTGAGGGCCGGGATGCGGCCTCGCACATCTCCTGCATCGGCGCGACCAAGGCCACCATGCGCGAGAACCTGGCCACGCTCAAGGCCATGGGTGTCAAGCGCCTGGTTACGCTGCGTGGCGACTTGCCCAGCGGCTATGGTGCAGGCGGCGAGTTCCAGTACGCCAGCGACCTGGTAGCCTTCATCCGTGCCGAGACCGGTGACCATTTCCACATCGAGGTGGCCGCCTATCCCGAGGTTCATCCCCAGGCCAGGTCGCCCGAGTCCGATCTGCAGGCCTATGTGGCCAAGGTGCAGGCCGGCGCCGATTCGGCCATCACGCAGTACTTCTACAACGCCGATGCCTACTTCCGCTTCGTCGAGGAAAGCGATGTGCGGGGTCTGACCGTGCCTGTGGTGCCGGGCATCATGCCCATCACGAGTTCCACGCAGCTCATGCGCTTCAGCGACGCCTGCGGCGCCGAGATTCCGCGCTGGATCCGCCTGCGCCTGCAGGCCTATGGCGACGACACCGCCTCGATCAAGGCCTTCGGCCTGGACGTGGTGACGGCGCTGTGCGAGCAGCTGCGCGCCGGCGGCGCACCGGCCCTGCACTTCTACAGCATGAACCAGAGCGCGGCCACGCTGGAGATCTGCAAGCGGCTGGGGTTCTGAGCCGCGTTCAGCGGGGGGCGGAGCGCGTCACCAGATAGATGCCTGGCAGCACCAGGGCCATGCCCCAGAGATGGTAGGTGTTGAGGCCTTCGCCCAGCACCATCCAGGCCATGAGCGCGGTGTAGAGCGGGCTCAGGTAGAGCACCACGCTGACCCGTGCCGCACCGAGCTCGCGCTGCATGAAGGAATGGGCCAGATAGGCGCCAAAGCCCGGGATGAGCGCGGCGGTCAGGGCCAGCATGCCGCCTTCCGCCGTGAGAGCCGGTCGCGGGGTCGAGAGGATTTCCCGGAGCGCAAAAGGCAGGTTGATCAGCGCACCGGCCAGACTGATGAGGGCCAGTCGGGCGCCCAGGCTCAGAGGGCTGCGCCATTTCTTGAGCAGCAGCGAGTACAGGGCCCAGGACACCGTGGCGGCCAGGATCCAACCATCCCCGGGGACGAACCGCACCGCAGCCAGCGCGGCCCACTGCCCCTGGAGCACCACGTGCAGCACACCGGTCAGCGCCAGGCCGACGCCCAGGGCCTGACGCAGGTTGAAGTGCTCGCCCAGCCACAGGGCCGAGGCCAGCACAATGAGCACAGGCGAGATGGCGTAGATGAGTCCGATGTTGGCGGCGCTGGTGGTGTGCCCGCCGATGTAGACCCAGGCGCCGCAGATCCACATGCCGAGGGCGCCGAGCACCAGGTAGTGTCTGCTGTCGGCCAGTACCTGGCGGCGTTGCGCCCAGATCTCGGCATGGGCGCCCAGGAAGAACAGGCCGCTGGCCAGCAGCCAGCGCAGCATGGCGAGCAGGTGCGGCTCGATCACGCCCGGCGCCTTGCGCGCGATCAAGGCGTTGACGGACCAGAGCGCAGGTGTGATGAAGAGCAGGATCAGGGCGAGGCGGTGGCGCGTCGCGGTGTCCATGTGGCAAGGTCCGGCACAGCCTCAGCCGCCGCTGTCCAGCGTGGAGGCGGCGTTGCGGTCCTGGCCCAGCAGCTTGACCATCTGCGGCAGCGCGGGTTGCAGCAGCCCCTTGAGCGTGTGCGGCGGATTGATGATGAACATGCCGCTGGCCGGCAGGCCGGGACGCTTGGCGTCTTCGCCCACAGCCATCTTGCTGGACTTGACCGTCAGCGTGGCGTGCAGCCAGGGCTTGCCGCTCTTGGTGGCCAGGGTCTTGAGCTTGCGCGGCAGATCGTGGGCTTCTGGGCGCGGGATGATGGGGTACCAGACGGCATAGGTGCCGGTCGCAAAGCGCTTGAGCGCGTCGCTCACCATGGCGGCCACGCGCGCATAGTCGCTTTTGATCTCGTAGCTCGGGTCGCAGAGCAGCAGGGCGCGACGCGAGGGCGGTGGCAGGAATCTGGTGACGCAGCCGAAGCCGTCCTCGCGCAGTACGGCGACCTGGCGGCCGGCATCGAGCTGTGCGATGTTGGCGTCCAGGGTCTTGGCGTCGGTGGGGTGCAGTTCGTAGAGCTTGAGACGGTCCTGCTCGCGCAGCAGGCGCTGGATGATGAAGGGGGAGCCGGGGTAGACACGCTGGCTGCCCTTGGGGTTGAAGCTGGCGACCAGTTCCAGGTAGTCCTGCAGGGCAGGGGGCAGGGGCTCTGTGGCCGGGGCGTTCAACAGGCGGCGGAAACCCTCTGCCGCTTCGCCGCTGGTTTCGGCGAATTCGCTGTCGAGCCGGTACAGGCCGGCGCCGGCATGGGTGTCGATGACGGTGAGGGCCGCCTCCTTCTGCGTCAGGTGACGCA
>CAMLNH010000273.1 GCA_946481355.1 uncultured Curvibacter sp. | reverse complement strand
TCTTGAGCAGGTGGATCGAGGAGATGCCGATGATGGCGGTGGCCAGCTTGACCTTGAGCACCGAAGCGTTCACATGGCTCAGCCATTCCGGCTGGTCCGGATGGCCTTCGAGGTGCATGCGGCTCACGAAGGTCTCGTACCCGCCGACGATGACCATGATCAGCAGGTTGGAGATCATGACCACGTCGATCAGCGCCAGCACCACCAGCATGATGATGGTTTCGTTCAGGCTCGTGAGGTTGGCCGTTTCCTTGTAGCCGATGCTGGTCACCAGGGCCTGCAGGGCCGCCTGGCTGCCGAAGGCGGCTTCCAGCAGATGCACGAGCTCGACCCAGAAATGGAAGACGTAGACGCCCTGGGCCGCGATCAGGCCCAGGTAGAGCGGCAGCTGCAGCCAGCGGCTGGCAAAGATGAAGGAAGGCAGGGGACGCAGGGGCGAGGCCTTGGACGGTTCGGGGGACGACATGAGTTGGTGTTCGGGTTTCTATCTAGACCGCGGATTCTAGGCCGCATTTCAAAGCAGGGGCCGATTCGGTACATTGCCGGGTGGACTGCGGGCGCCCGCCAGTCAGTGACTTGTAAGCGCCAGCCCCGACAGTGCGGGGCGCACCTAAAACCACATGAGGAAACAAGCCATGAGTTCGTCTTCGTCCGCCATCGAGTCCGTCCTGGTCGAGAACCGTGTCTTCCCCCCGGCTGCAGCTGTCGTCAAGGCCGCCCGCGTCTCCGGCATGGCGCAGTACCAGGCCATGTGCGAGGCCTTCGAGAAGAATTTCGAGGGAACCTGGGCCCGGCTGGCGCGTGAAAACCTGGTCTGGGCCAAGCCCTTCACCAAGACGCTGAACCAGTCCAACAAGCCCTTCTACAAATGGTTCGAAGACGGCGAGCTCAACGCTTCGGCCAACTGCCTGGACAGGCACATGGGCACGTCGACCGAGAACAAGACGGCCATCGTCTTCGAGGCCGACGACGGTGCGGTCACCAAGGTCACGTACAAGGAACTGCTGGCCAAGGTCAGCCAGTTCGCCAACGCGCTCAAGGCCCAGGGCATCAAGAAGGGCGACCGCGTCCTGATCTACATGCCCATGACCATCGAGGGCGTGGTGGCCATGCAGGCCTGCGCGCGCATCGGCGCCACCCATTCCGTGGTGTTCGGCGGCTTCTCGGCCAAGTCCCTGCAGGAGCGCATCATCGACGCCGGTGCCGTGGCCGTGATCACGGCCAACTACCAGATGCGCGGCGGCAAGGAGCTGCCGCTCAAGGCCATCGTGGACGAAGGCCTGGCCATGGGCGGGTGCGAGTCCATCAAGACCGTGCTGGTCTACCAGCGCACCGCCACCGCCTGCAACATGGTGGCCGGCCGCGACAAGACCTTCGCCGAGGCACTGGCCGGGCAGAGCACGGTGTGCAAGCCCGAGATGGTGGGCGCCGAGCACCCGCTCTTTATCCTCTACACCTCCGGCTCCACCGGCAAGCCCAAGGGCGTGCAGCATTCCACGGGCGGCTACCTGCTTTGGGCCCGCCTGACCATGGACTGGACCTTCGACCTCCAGCCCAAGGATGTCTTCTGGTGCACGGCCGACATCGGCTGGATCACCGGCCACACCTACGTGGCCTACGGCCCGCTGGCCGCGGGCGCCACGCAGGTGGTGTTCGAAGGCGTGCCCACCTTCCCGCACGCCGGGCGCTTCTGGCAGATGATCGAGAAGCACAAGGTCAGCATCTTCTACACCGCGCCCACGGCCATCCGCTCGCTGATCAAGGCGGCCGAGGGTGACGAGAAGGTGCACCCGGCCCGCTCCGACCTCAGCAGCCTGCGCATCCTGGGCTCGGTGGGCGAGCCCATCAACCCCGAGGCCTGGATGTGGTACCACAAACACGTGGGGGGCGAGCGTTGCCCCATCGTCGACACCTTCTGGCAGACCGAAACCGGCGGCCACATGATCACACCGCTGCCGGGCGCCACGCCCCTGGTGCCGGGCTCGTGCACGCTGCCGCTGCCAGGCATCATGGCCGCCATCGTCGACGAGGCGGGCAACGACATGCCCAACGGCTCGGGCGGCATCCTGGTCGTCAAGAAGCCCTGGCCTTCGATGATCCGCACCATCTGGGGTGACCCGGAGCGCTTCAAGAAGAGCTACTTCCCCGAAGAGCTCAAGGGCTACTACCTGGCCGGTGACGGCGCCGTGCGCAGCGCTGACCGCGGCTACTTCCGCATCACCGGCCGCATCGACGACGTGCTCAACGTCAGCGGTCACCGCATGGGCACGATGGAGATCGAGTCGGCCCTGGTGTCCAAGACCGACCTCGTGGCCGAGGCCGCGGTGGTGGGGCGACCGGACGATCTGACCGGCGAGGCCATCTGCGCCTTCGTCGTGCTCAAGCGTCCGCGCCCCACGGGCGACGAAGCCAAGGCGATTGCCAAGGAACTGCGCGACTGGGTGGCCAAGGAGATCGGCCCCATTGCCAAGCCCAAGGACATCCGCTTCGGCGACAACCTGCCCAAGACCCGCAGCGGCAAGATCATGCGTCGCCTGTTGCGTTCGATCGCCAAGGGCGAAGCCATCACCTCGGACACCTCGACGCTGGAGAATCCGGCCATCCTGGATCAGTTGTCGCAGAACAACTGATCCAGGCCGCGCATGAGCGCGGAGGGCGCCGAAGGCGCTAGGCCGGATTCGACGGCACTCATATCGGCGCAGCCGATGTGATGTGCCGGCAGAACCTGTCTCCAGGCATCAACAAAAAAGCCCGCATTCGCGGGCTTTTCACATCAAGGGGTCAGTCTCACTTCTGGGCCAGAATCCAGGCCACGAGCTTCTTGGCATCGGCATCGTTGACCTGCGGGTTGGCAGGCATGGGCACGGGACCCCAGGCGCCGGAGCCGCCCTTGATGACCTTCTGGGCCAGGGTGTCGGCGGCGGCCTTGTTGCCGGCGTACTTCTTGGCGATGTCCTTGAAGGAGGGACCGACCAGCTTCTTGTCGACGGCGTGGCAGGCCATGCAGTTCTTGGAGGTGGCCAGGGCCTGATCGGCCAGGGCAGGGGTGCTCACAACGGCGGCGGCAAACAGGGCAAACAGGACGCGCTTCATGGATTCCTCTGGGCTAGGGTTGAGTAGATAATCAAGCAACGCGATTGTAAAGGCCTGCGTTGACCCCCGCGGGGTACCTCAGGGCAAAGACCAAGGACAACTCATGTATTTTCTGGGACTGGGAATCATTCTGCTGCTGATGAAATACTTGGACATTGATCCGGTCATGGGCTGGAGCTGGTGGATTGTGCTGGCGCCCTTTGCTCTGGCCGTAGCTTGGTGGGCTTGGGCAGACGCCAGTGGCTATACGCGGCGCAAGGCCATGGAGCGTGAGGACCAGCGACGGCTGGACCGCATCAACAAGCAGCGCGATGCCATGGGACTCAAGAAGAAACGGCGCTGATGACGCCCGCACCGCGCCCATGAAAACGCCCCGACAGGTCGGGGCGTTTTCTTTGGGGCTCGGGCCGATGCTCAGTAGTTGTCGAGCACGGCGCCCTTGCTGGCCGAGCAGGCGTTGAAGGCGAACTTGGCCTGCACGCCGCGGGTGTAGCGCGGTTTCGGGGGCGTCCAGCCCTGCTTGCGCTTGGCGATCTCAGCCTCGGGTACATTGAGTTCCAGTTTGAGCTCGTGCGCGTCGATGGTGATGCTGTCGCCTTCGTTCACGAAGGCGATGGTGCCGCCGGCCGCGGCTTCGGGGGCCACGTGGCCGACCACCATGCCCCAGGTGCCGCCGGAGAAACGGCCGTCGGTGATCAGGCCCACGCTCTCGCCCAGGCCCGCGCCGATCAGCGCGCCCGTGGGGGCCAGCATCTCGGGCATGCCCGGACCACCCTTGGGGCCGAGGTAACGCAACACCATCACGTCGCCGGCCTTGATCTTGCCGT
>CAMLNH010000272.1 GCA_946481355.1 uncultured Curvibacter sp. | reverse complement strand
GTATTTTGAGGAAAAAAGAAGCCCGGACTTGCCGGGCATAACCAAAGGCTGTCACACCTTAGGAGGAAGCCAGAGTGTGGCGCCTAGTGCTCCGCTACGCATCCTCAAAATGAGGCGCAGTGTGAGGGTACTCTTCGTCGCCTAGGGTGCTGCAACAGCGTGGCCAAGTCGTTGAAAGGGACAACGAATGTCAGGGACTCTTTTCGAGCAGATCAAGCTTAGGGTGATACATGTTGTCTCTATCGTGGTCCTTGCCATTGGCGGGCTGATGGTCACGCTTAGCATCCTCGCGCTGCCCCTGCATGTTCTGCTCGACCTCTTTTTTGAATTCAAGCTGCTGTCACACAATGGCTGGCTGACCATGTTCTGCGGAGGCTTTGGTCTCATCGTCATTGGGGCGATCCTTCGCCGAGAGTTCTTGGGGTTTCCAGACCCGCCCAGGCGGTAACCACCATCGCAGGACGAGGCTCAGGGGCTGGCAGCAAGACGCAGTATCGAGCAGAAAAAAATAAGGCCCATGAAGGCCTTATTTTTTCTTGAGAGCTGCGTAGAACTCTTTCTTTGTTACCCCCGCTTGTTGCACCATGAATCCGGTCAGAATCGGGGAAAACGGCGCCTTGGGGCAGTCAACGGTTACCTTCCTGAACGGGTTATGCGAGACCCAGTTTTCATGCGACCCTTCGGTGTTTCTATGCTCAAACCCGAGGTTTTTGAGGATGGTTTTGACTTCTTTGCAGGTAAGTGGTTTCCAGCCACTCATGCAACTACCGGGACAAGCGGCATGGGATTGAAGCCTGCGGCGTGCGAGTGCTTCTTACCGTTTCCGGTAATCCAGAAAACAAACCGGTAGAAGTAGAACTTCGCCCAGAACTTAAGCGGGGCACGACGCATGAGCAAGGATTCAGCATGCTCTTGATCAGGTCCAACAGTCGCATCTTTGATGTACATGCCGACTTGCTCTCGGAGCTTTTTCTCCGCTTCTTCCAGGGTGTCTGCTTGAACGCACAGACTGAAGTCCAAGCTCATCAACACCCACTGCCCATCGTTACGCTCTCCATAGACGCGCAAGAGAAGGGGTTTCATAAGTTCCTTTCATGGCCACTCCTTGGCCAAGACACGCGGGGCAGCCAATACCCGCACCTCCAAAGTTGGGCTGCATGTTGATTTTGCAGTATGAGCGCCGCTGCTACTTCAGGAGTAACGAGTAGCTACTTCCGCTTTCGGCTTTTTCTACACTGATCTTTAGTACAGCAAATTGCTTGCCTTGTTCCTCAAGGGGAAGTAACAGCGGTTTTCTGTGGGGGTAAGAAGTGGGGTAGAAAAGAAAAAGCGGCCCGGAGGCCGCATGTTTCCTAGGTTCCTGGCGGAGACGGTGAGATTCGAACTCACGGACCCTTGCGGGTCGGCGGTTTTCAAGACCGCTGGATTAAACCACTCTCCCACGTCTCCGGAGTGGGCGGCATTGTAGCCGCCGGCGTGCTCAGTCCGTGGTGCCGGCCGGGGCCAGCATGCCGCGCTGTTCGATGAAGCGCACCACATCCTGCACGCCGTCCAGGGTCTTGAGATTGGTCATCACCCATGGCTTGCGCGCGGTGTCCGGCCGCATGCGGGCGGTGTCCTGCTTCATCACCTCCAGGTCAGCCCCGACGTGGGGTGCCAGATCGGTCTTGTTGATGACGAAGAGGTCGCTTTTGGTGATACCGGGGCCGCCCTTGCGCGGGATCTTCTCGCCGGCGGCCACGTCGATCACGTAGATGGTGAGGTCGCTCAGTTCGGGGCTGAAGGTCGCGGCGAGGTTGTCTCCGCCGGACTCGACGAACACGATGTCGGCGTCCGGGAAGTCGCCGAGCATGCGGTCGATGGCTTCGAGGTTGATGGAGCAGTCTTCGCGGATGGCAGTGTGCGGGCAGCCCCCGGTTTCCACGCCCATGATGCGTTCGGCCGGCAGCGCCCCGCTGACGGTGAGCAGCCGCTGGTCTTCCTTGGTGTAGATGTCGTTGGTGATGGCCACCAGGTCGTAGCGCTCGCGCATGGACTTGCACAGCATTTCGAGCAACGTGGTCTTGCCGGAGCCGACCGGGCCGCCGATGCCCACGCGCAGCGGCGGGAGGGTCTTGGTGCGGTTCGGGATGTGGTGCAGGGTGCTCATGATCGGAACAGTCGTGAATATTGGGTTTCGTGGCGCGCGCTCAGGATCGCGAGCAGGGGGGCGAAGGCCTGGCGGTCGTCGTCGCCCAGCGACTGGGCCAGGGCCACGGCGCCGGGAATCTCGCTCACCAGGCGCGCCAGCATGCGCTGGCCCGCGCTCTGCCCCAGCGGGACCGACTTGATGGCCGCCTGCACCATGTTCTCGGCCCAGCCGAAGGCGAAGCCGGCCAGACTGTCGGCCAGGGGCGCACCCGATGCCGCGGCGGCGCAGGCCATGGCGACCGGGTAGGTCGGGGGCTGCAGGTCGGCGGCTTGCAAGCGCTGCAGCACACCGCCGTCGAGAGCGCCCAGCGACTGCGCCCAGGCCTGCAGCGAGCGGCCCATCTGCTCGGTCTGCAGGCGGAATTCCTGGGTTTCCCGGGTGCTGAGCACCCATTCATTGAGCGAACGGATGCGGGCCAGATCATCGGCGCGCCAGGCGGGAATCGCCTGGGCCACCACCGCCAGATCGCTGCGCGCGAGCGAGAGCTGCAGCTGATCCACAAGCCAGTCGGCAGCGCTGGCCTCGTCGCGCACGAGCCCGGCGTCCACCGCCGCCTCCAGCCCTTCGGAATACGAGAAGCCACCGACCGGCAGGGCCGGCGAGGCCAGCCAGAGCGTGTGCAGCAGGCCCGTCGCCACGCTGGCCGGAGCGTCAGCCGTGGTCGTGGGCATGCGCAGGGTGGTGACCGTGGCCATGGTCGTGCCCATGGTGATCGTGGTCATGGCCGTGGCCGTGGTCGCCTCCGTGGTGATGGCCGTGTCCATGGCCCGCTGCGTAGGCGCCGCCCTCGGGCTCGAAGGACTCGCGCACCTCGGCCACGTTCAGGTGCATGGCGCGCAGCATGTCGGCCAGCACGTGGTCGGGCTCGATCTTCAGGTGGTCGGGGCGCAGCTCGATGGGCACGTGGCGGTTGCCCAGGTGGTAGGCGGCGCGCATCAGGTCGAACGCGGGGTCGTGGTCGTGACCGTGGTGGTGATCGGTGCAAGCGGTGACCTTGAGCACCGGCTGCGGCGCCGCGATCACGCGCAGCAGCGAGCCATCTTGCGTGATCAGCACGTCACCGCCGCGCACCACGGTGCCGCGGGGCAGGAACACGCCGACACGGCGACCGTCCGAAGACTCGGCGTCGAAGCGGCTTTTCTGGCGCACATCCCAGTCCAGCGTGACGGTGGCGGCGCGGCGCACCAGCACCGCTGCCAGCCCCTGGCCCTGGGGGACGAGTTTGGAGACTTGAAGCATGGAACTTCCCTGTTTTGCTATCAAAACAGGAAGTATCGCTGGGCCATCGGAAGTTTGCTGGCGGGCTCGCAGGTCAGCAGCACGCCATCGGCGCGCACGGTATAGCGCTGCGGGTCGATCTCCATCACCGGCAGGTGGCTGTTGTGCACCATGCTGGCCTTGGTGACGCCGCGGCACCCCTGCACCGCGACCGTGGTCTTGGACAGGCCGTAGCGCTGGGCCACGCCGGCCGCCTGCGCCGCCTGCGAGACGAAGCTGAGGCTGCCTTTGGCCAGCGCGCCGCCGAAAGCGCCAAACTGCGGCCGGTAGTGCACCGGCTGCGGTGTGGGAATGGAGGCGTTCGGGTCGCCCATGGCGGCCAGCGCGATGCTGCCGCCCTTGAGCACCAGCGCCGGCTTGACGCCGAAGAAGGCAGGCTTCCAGATCACCAGGTCGACCCACTTGCCGACCTCGAGCGAGCCGACGATGTGCGACATGCCGTGCGCAATCGCCGGGTTGATCGTGTATTTGGCGATGTAGCGCTTGACGCGGAAGTTGTCGTTGCGGCTGCTGTCTT
>CAMLNH010000271.1 GCA_946481355.1 uncultured Curvibacter sp. | reverse complement strand
GAAGGCATCCTCGCCGTAACCAAGGCGCTGCTGCAGTCGGGCGTGTCCTACGTCGGCGGCTACCAGGGCGCGCCGGTATCGCACCTGCTCGACGTCATGGTGCAGGCCAAGGGCTATATGGACGAGCTCGGCGTGCACGTCGAGGCCTGCTCCAACGAGGCCTCGGCCGCGGCCATGCTGGGCGCTTCCATCCATTACCCGCTGCGCGGCGCCGTCACCTGGAAGTCCATCGTCGGCACCAACGTGGCCGCTGACGCCCTGTCCAACCTGGCCTCGCCAGGCGTGACGGGCGGCGTGCTCATCGTCGTAGGCGAGGATTACGGCGAGGGCGCGAGCGTGATCCAGGAGCGCACCCACGCCTACGCGCTCAAGTCCGGCATGGTGCTGCTCGACCCGCGGCCCGATCTGGCCTGCATGGTGGACACGGTGGAACACGGCTTCGCGCTGTCCGAGGCGTCGAACATGCCCGCCATCCTGGAGCTGCGCATCCGCGCCTGCCATGTGCGCGGCAGCTTCGCCGCCCGCGACAACCGGGCCCCCAAGATCTCCACGCGCGCGCTGATGGAAGAGCCCGCGGCCTTCAACTACGAGCGCCTGGCCCACCCGCCCGTGACCTTCCGCCACGAAAAGCTCAAGATCGAGCAGCGCCTGCCGGCCGCACGCGCCTTTGTGCGCGAGCACAAGCTCAACGAGCTCTTCGCCGGCAAGCACAGCGATCTGGGCATCGTGGTGCAGGGTGGTCTGTACAACACGCTGATCCGCACCCTGCAGCAATTCGGCCTGGCCGATGCCTTTGGCCAGACCGACATCCCGTTGCTGGTGCTCAACGTCACCTACCCGCTGGTGCCCGAGGAGCTCACCGAGTTCTGCGTGGGCAAGCGCGCCGTGCTCATGGTCGAGGAAGGCCAGCCCGAGTACATCGAGCAGGAACTGGCCACCATGCTGCGCCGTGCCGACATCCAGACCCCGCTGCACGGCAAGGACATGCTGTCCGCCGCGGGCGAGTACTCGGCCGAAGTCATGGCCAGCGGCCTGGAGAAATTCCTGCGCCAGTACCGCAGCGAGCTGCTGCCGGCCACCGTACCCGAGTGGCTGGCCGGCAACCGCGAGCGCCGCACCGCCATCGCCAAGGACCTGGGCCAGCCCCTGCCTGCACGCCCGCCGGGCATGTGCATCGGCTGTCCTGAACGCCCCGTGTTCTCGGCGCTCAAGATCGCGCAGCAGCAGGTGGGTGACGTGCACGTGGCCGGCGACATCGGCTGCCACGCCCTGGCCACCTTCGAACCCTTTTCCTTCGGCCACTCCATCCTGGGCTACGGCATGTCCCTGGCCAGCCGCGCCGGCGTCTCGCCCATGATGAACCGCCGCGTGCTCTCGGTCATGGGTGACGGCGGCTTCTGGCACAACGGCCTGCTGACCGGCGTACAGAGCGCGCTCTTCAACGGTGACGACGCCGTGCTGCTGATCTTCAAAAACGGCTACACCTCGGCCACCGGCACGCAGGACATCATCTCTACGCCCGGCGAAGAGGTCAAAACCAATGCCCTCGACAAGCGCGCGAGTGTGGTCCACACCAATCAGACCATCGAAAGCACACTCAAAGGCCTGGGCGTGCAGTGGCTGCGCACCGTCACGACCTACGAGGTCGAGAACGTGCGCAAGACCCTGGTCGACGCCTTCACTTCCGACTTCAACGGCCTCAAGGTCATCATCGCCGAAGGTGAATGCCAGCTGGAGCGCCAGCGCCGCATCAAGCCCTGGCTGTCCAGCCTGCTGAAACAAGGCAAACGTGTCGAGCGCGTGAAGTACGGCGTGGACGAGGACGTCTGCAACGGCGACCATGCCTGCATCCGCCTGTCCGGCTGCCCCACCTTGACCCTCAAGGACAACCCGGATCCGCTCAAGGTCGACCCCGTGGCCACCGTGATCGACGGCTGTGTGGGCTGCGGCCTGTGCGGTGCCAATGCGCATGCGGCCACGCTCTGCCCCTCCTTCTACCGTGCTGAGGTGGTGCAGAACCCGCGTTGGCATGAGAGGCTCTTGGCATCCGTGCGCCGCTCGGTTGTGCGCGTGCTGCAACCGGCTTGAGGGTGAGGTGGTTTGTGTTTTTTGACTTTTGTACCCCCCCACACTCCCCCCCGCCCCAAGCACGCGCGGTCGCGCGTGCGGGCCGATTCGCCCCCTATGGGTACGCAACGGCAAAGCCGTTGCTTAGTACCCCCGCCGGGGTAGAGAGGGGGGCCTGGATTTGGTTACTTCGCGCCGGCTACGCTCCTACGGCGCGTGACATCGCCACTGCTTCTTCGCTCGCCGATTGGCAAGCCAACGGTCGTAGAGTACTCGCACCGATCTCCAAGCCACGGCTGGCGGCTGCGCCAGCCAGAAACGAAACCGGTCTCGTGCACAGCCGGTCGCAAAGCGACCGCTGTCGCTGGCGTCCACAGATCCAACCATTGACTACGACCGCGGGCGTTAAATGCTGGCGCCCCCACCGCGGTGGCGACGCTTCGCTCCATAGAAGCCCATCCAGAAACCAGAAGCAGAATCCAGGCTCCCTTCTCTACCCCGGCGGGGGTAGAGAAGGGCGGGGGGATGAGTGGGGGGCAGATCAAGCGTCGCAGACAAATAAAGCCAGCCTCCAAAGAAAAGATAAAACATGACCCAACAACCCATTTCCCTCCTCGTCTGTGCCCTCGGTGGCGAGGGCGGCGGCGTGCTTACCGAGTGGCTGGTCGAGACCGCCCGCCACGCGGGCTACCCCGTGCAGGCCACGTCGATTCCCGGCGTAGCCCAGCGCACCGGCGCCACCACCTACTACCTCGAGTTCTTCCCCGTGCCGCTGGCCGAACTCGGTGGCAAACGCCCCGTGCTCGGCCTCTACCCCGTGCCGGGCCGGCTCGACGCGCTGCTGTCCAGCGAGCTGCTGGAGACCGTGCGCCAGATCAGCCTGGGCCATGCGAGCCGCGAACGCACGCTGGTGCTCACGTCTTCCGCGCGCGCGCTGACGACGATGGAGAAGATGCAGATGGGCGACGGCCGCCGTGATGCGCAGGGGCTGATGCAGCTTGTGGCCGCGCACAGCCGCGCCCACCACATCCTGGACATGGCCGAGCTCACGCGCCAGGCCGGCACCATCGTCAGCGCCGTGATGCTGGGCAGCATGGCCGCCAGCGGCCTGCTGCCCATGAAGCGCGAGGACTACGAGCACGTGTTGCAGGACGGCAGCGGCAGCGCCAAGGCCAGCCTGCGGGGCTTTGCGCTCGGCTTTGACGCCGTCCAGGCCCAGCGCACGCAAGCGCAATACATTGAGCAGGTGCTGGCGCCCCAACCCCAGGCCGTCGCGCCTGCGGAAAAGGCTCCGGCCCTGGCCGCCGATGTAGCCCAGTCCTTCCCCTCGGTGCTGCACGAACTGATCGCCCTGGGCCATGCACGCCTGGTGGAATACCAGGGCGCTTCCTATGCCCGCCTCTATACCGAGCGCTTGCAGCGCGTGCTGCAGGCCGAGCGCACGAGCGACCCGCAGGGCACGCGCGGCTGGGCCGTGACGCGCGAGATGGCGCGCTGGCTCGCGCTGTGGATGGCCTTCGACGACATCATCCGCGTGGCCGATCTCAAGAGTCGCGCCAGCCGATGGCAGCGCGTGATCGGCGAGGTCAAGGCCGGCGATGCCGATCTGCTCAAGCTCTACGACCACTTCAAGCCCGGCGTGCCGGAGTTCGCGGCCCTGCTGCCGCAAGGCCCGGCCAACCGCCTGCTGGCCTGGGACCGCAAACGTGTGCTGGCCGGCAAGACCCCCTGGGCGCTGCCGCTCAAGATCGGCACGCACTCGGTCTTCGGCATGATCGCGCTGCGTGGTCTGGCTTCCTTCCGCTGGCTGCGCCCGCACGGCAGCCGCTACGCCACCGAACAGCAGCTGATCGAGCAGTGGCTGGCCGCTGTGGTGCAAGGCACGGCGCGCCACTGGGCCACGGGCCACGAGATCGCGCTGTGCGGCCGCCTGAT
>CAMLNH010000270.1 GCA_946481355.1 uncultured Curvibacter sp. | reverse complement strand
CGAAGTCATGAGTTGCCGCATCCAGAGCGCACTTTGTTTGGGGGTGCGCCGCTGGGTGGCGTAGTCGACGTGAACGATGCCAAAGCGCTGGCTGTATCCGTGCGCCCATTCAAAGTTGTCCAGCAAGCTCCAGACGTAGTAACCTCTCAGGTCCACGCCCTCGGCGACCAGCCGATCAACCTGCCGCAGGTGTTGCGCCAAGTAGTCGCAACGCGTCTGGTCAGTGCAGACGCCATCTTTCACCTGGGTGTTGTCGGCGGCACCGTTTTCAGTGATCCAAAGTGGCGGTAACGGCCACTGATCCAGCAGGCGGTGGACGACCCGGTGAAGGCCCTCGGGGTAAATCTCCCAACCAATGTCGGTAAGAGCCTTGCGGGCTGGATCGGGTGCAACAAAGGTGTAGCCACGCACGGCATCAGCTGCTGAAACCGGAGCCCGGGCGATCGAGCGGGTGTAGTAGTTGAGACCGAGAAAATCGAGCGGCTGAGCGCAAATCTCGAGATCGCCTGCCAGGCGCCCGGGGGTGCCCTCGCCAAACTGAGCAAGGATTTCCTCAGGCCAGTCCCGGCCGTACAACGGGTTGAGGAAAACGTCGTTGCGCTCCAGCTCGGCCAGGTGAGCAGCCTTCGCATCCTCTGCCGATTCGCTGAACGGGTCGCACAGCTCAGGGTTGAGGACGATACCCAGGCTGGTGTCGCTGCGCTCGGAGCGCCACGCCTGCACCGCCAAGCCGTGCGCCAGCATCAGATGGTGCGCCGCCAGCAAGGCCTCTCGCCGGTTCCGGCGTCCAGGAGCGAACACCCCCAGGTCGTGCCCCAGGAATGCGCTGCACCAGGGCTCGTTGAGTGTGGCCACGCGAGGCAGCCGCTCGCCCAGTTCGCGGGCAATGGTCTGTGCGTAGTCGGCAAACCGGAACGCGGTATTCCGGTCGAGCCAGCCGCCATGCGCTTGCAGGTGCGATGGCAGATCCCAGTGGAACAACGTAACGTTGGGTGTGATGCCGTGCAGAGCCAGTTCGTCCAGCAGGCGGCGATAGAAGTCGAGCCCCCGTTGGTTGGGCCGCCCCTCCTCGTCCAGCACGCGCGACCACGCAATGGAAAAACGGTAGTGGCGAAAACCCAGTTCGGCCATCAGCGCCACGTCTTCGCGGTAGCGGTGCACGTGGTCACAGGCCATACGGCCGTCGGAACCGTCCTTGATGCGGCCGGGCTCGCGGCAAAAATCGTCCCAGATGCTGGGCAGGCGACCGTCCAGGTCTGGTGCGCCTTCGATCTGGAAGGACGAGGTGGCGCACCCCCACTCAAATGCAGCGGGCAAATTCAAGGCAAAGGACATGCTCAGGCCCTAACGTAAGTTGAAGAAGAGGAAAGGATTCAGACGTACGCTGCAACGCGGTCAACCACCCTTGACAGAACCCGACAACAGGCCCCGCACAAAGAAACGCTGCAACGACAGGAACACCGCCACCGGCACGGCAATAGACACGAACGCGCTGGCAGTGAGGATTTCCCAGCTTTCGCCGCGCGAGCCCAGCAGATCGTTGAGCCGGATGGTCAACACCACCTGGTCGGGAGCCTTGCCGAGGAACACGAGCGCCACCAGAAAATCGTTCCACACCCACAGGAACTGGAAGATCGCAAAACTGGCCAGCGCGGGCAGCGACAGAGGCAGCACGATGCTCGTGAATATCTGGAAATGCGTCGCACCGTCCATGCGAGCGCTTTCAATGATGTCGCGCGGCAGCGAGGCGATGTAGTTGCGCAACAGGTAGATGGCCAGCGGCAGACCAAAAGCCGAGTGCGCCAGCCAGATGCCCAGGTAGGACTTGGAAGCCACTCCCAGGCTGTCCCCGACGTCGTTGTACAAGCGCAGCAGCGGGATCAGCGACATCTGCAGCGGCACCACCAACAAGCCCACGACCACGATGAACAACCAGCGGCGCCCAGGAAACTCCATCCAGCTGAAGGCATACGCAGCAAACGCAGCGATGAGGATCGGTATGAAGGTAGCGGGCACCGTCACCTTGAAAGTATTCAGGAACGCTTGCCCCACTCCCTCGGAAGCGATCACCCGCTCGTAGTTGCCGGTGGTGATCGTGGGCGGTGCCTTGGCAACGTAGAAGACGCGTACCCCGCGGTCGCTCTCGTAAGGCTGGGTCAACACAAGACGGTAGCTGCTGTCGGCATTGACGGTCAGTGTGCCGTCAGGCTGCCCGTCCTCCTCGTCGAATATCTGCGCATCCTCCAGCGTGACGGTGTCCCCTACGGCGAAGGCATCCGGCCTGGAAGAACTCAGCGAGAACCTCTGCAACTGCACCTTCGAGCCCTCGGGGAACAGGCGCCCGGCTATGACGTACCGGCCACCTTCGGGGACTACGCTTTGCGCGCCTGCGGTGCGGCGCATGTCGGAGCGGGTCTGGCTGGACAGTGCCGTCCACCATCCGCTGCTGACGATCTGCTCGCGGTCGCGGAAGCTCGACACCAGCAGCCCGAACGTGGGTAGCACCCACGCCAGCACAATGGCCAGCAGCAGTGCATGGGCGGCCAATGAGGCCAGGTTCAAACGGGGTTTCATCGTTGGGCCTCCTCGGCACGGAAGCGGCGAATGTTGAAGGCCATCACCGGAATCACGGCGAACATCAGTACCATCGCCAGCGTCGAACTGCGGCCATAGTCACCGCCTCCACGGAACATCCAGTCGTACATCAGGTTGGCCAGTACGCTGGTATCCCACTGCCCGCCGGTCATGGCCATGACGATGTCGAACACCTTGAGCACGGTGATGGTGATGGTGGTCCACACCACCAGAATGGTGGACATGACTTGCGGCACCATGATGGAAAAGAAGATCTGCAGTTCACTGGCGCCGTCGATGCGCGCAGCTTCAATCGTGTCGGTCGGCACACCACGCAGGGCGGCCGAGAGAATCACCATGGCAAAGCCGGTCTGAATCCAGACAAGGATGGCCATGAGAAAGAAGTTGTTCCAGAACGGCAGCGTGATCCAGGCCTGCGGCTCCAGCCCCATCCCTTGGACCAGGGCGTTGACGATGCCGATCTGGTCGGCACCAGGGCCACGGTAGTCATACACGAACTTCCAGATGACGCTGGCCCCCACGAAGCTGATGGCCATGGGCATGAACACCAGAGTTTTGGCTGCATGGCCCCACCAGACGCGGTCGGCCAGCACCGCAACCACCAGGCCCAGCGCCGTGGATGCCGCCGGCACCACCAGCAGCCAGAGGAAGTTGTTGCGGATCGTGACAAGAAAGTTCTCGTCACCGAACACCCACAGGTAATTGCTCAAGCCAACGAAGTCTTGCCCGGTCGCATTGAAGAAGCTCAGCCGGAAAGTCTCGAACAAGGGATAGACAAGATACACACCCAGCAAGAAGAAGGCGGGCGCCAGGAAAAGCCACGGCTGCACGACAGAGCGCACCTGTTCGCGCCGGTTGGCAGTGGTTCTGGGCAGCGCGAGGATGCGGTCCAGCACAAAGTTGCTGCCCGCAAAGTAAAGCAGGCAGAAACCGATGCTGACCACCACGGCCATGAGGGTCTGGAAGATCGATTCGGTCATGATGGTCAACCCGGTTTGCGCTCACTCAAGCCTGAAGGCTCACTTCAGGGCTTCCCAGCTTTTCTGGATGTCGTCGGCCACTGCCTGGGCAGACTTGCCGCCGGAGTAATCGACCATGCCCTTCCAGAAAGAGCCCGCGCCAACAGCGCCAGGCATCAGGTCGGAGCCATCGAAGCGGAACGTGGTGGCTCCCAACAGGATTTCACCCTGCTTGCGCAGAGCCTTGGTCTTGTACTTGGCCAGATCGACCCCCTTGTGCGGGGTCAGGAAGCCACCCTCGGCCATCCAGATCTCGTGGGCTTGCGGGCTCTGCAGGTAGTCCATGAAGGCGCGCGCGCCCTTGCTGTCCTTGGTGATCGTCAAGATCGTGCCGCCACCCAGCACCGGGTTGCCCAGGTTCTTGCCCTTGTAAGACGGGAAGTAGAAGA
>CAMLNH010000269.1 GCA_946481355.1 uncultured Curvibacter sp. | reverse complement strand
TCGTAGTCTGTGCCGGTGTGAAGAGTCGCGCCTTCGCCGCCCAACTCGGTGACCGCGTCAACGTCTACCCTGTCAAGGGCTACTCGATCACGGTCAACCTGCTCGACGAGGCCAGCCAGGCTGCGGCGCCCCAGGTCAGCCTGCTCGACGACGCCGCCAAGCTGGTCACCAGCCGCCTGGGGCCCGATCGTTTCCGCGTGGCGGGCACGGCCGAGTTCAACGGCTACAACAAGGACATCCGCGCCGACCGCATCCGCCCGCTGGTCGAGTGGGTCAACCAGTGTTTCCCCGGCGTGAGCACACGCCAGGTCGTGCCCTGGGCCGGCCTGCGCCCCATGATGCCGGACATGATGCCGCGTGTGGGCCGCGGCCGCGCCGCCAATGTGTTCTACAACACGGGCCACGGCCACCTGGGCTGGACGCTCTCGGCCGTGACGGCCGACATGGTGGCCGGTGTGGTGCAGCAGGCCTATGCGGGCAGCACGCCCGGTGTGCGCGTGGCGGCCTCGGTGCTGCCGCAGCAGGGCTGAGCCCGCGGGCTTATCTGCGGCCCACGAGGTAACTCACGCCCTCGGGGCCGTAGCTTTCGCTGTGCGGCTGGCCGTGCGCGAGGTGAAAGACCTCGCCCGGCCGGTACAGTTTTTCTTCCTCGCCTGCGCAGCGGATGCGGATCTCGCCCGCGAGGATCAGCGCACGCGCCTCGAAGGGGTGGGTGTGCACGTCCAGGCGGCCATGGGCCGCGCGGGTGACGGTACTCACCTCGTAGCCCTGGGCCTGCAACTCCTGCTCGAAACGTGCGCGGTCCAATGGGGGCTCCGCTTCAGCGTTGCAGCGCAGCCTCGATGGCGGCGGTGAGTTCACGCCCCATGGGCTCCACCGCGCTCGCATGGCTCTGCACCTGCTTGCCGTCGCGGCTGATCAGGTACTTGTGGAAGTTCCACTGCGGTGCAGCCTTGGTGGCCTGGAAGAGCTGGGTGTAGAAGGCATTGCGCTGCGGGCCCACCACGTCCGTCTTGTTGAACATGGGGAACTTCACGCCATAGGTGTTGAAGCACAGGTCCGCAATCTGTTTCGCGTTGCCTGGCTCCTGCTGTCCGAAGTTGTTGGCCGGGAAACCCAGGATCACCAGACCGCGCTTCTCGTACTTCGCATACAGCGCCTCCAGGCCTTCGTACTGTTTCGTGAACCCGCAGTAGCTCGCGGTGTTGACGACCAGTACCACCTTGCCTGCGTACTGGCAGAGGTTCTGCGGTGCATCGTCCTGCAGACGGGTGAACTGATGCTGCAGCAGGGCGGGGCAGGCAGTGGCGCTTTGGGCAGAAGATGTCATGGGCAGCAAGGCCGCGAAGGCCAGGACCAGAAAAGGAAATGGGCGCATGAAATTCATGCGCCCATTCTGCGGCAGCCGCCTCAACCCTGCTGCGGCGGGGGTCAGGTCTTGATCATTCAGCCACGAAGCCCGTGGCCTTGACGATGCGGGCCCAGCGCAGACTTTCCTGGTTCATCTTCTGGAGGAACTGGTCGCCACAGAGCTTGGGGTTGACGCTCAGGCCGGCAATCGCCATGCGGTTCTGGAACTCGGGCAGAGCGGCGATCTTCTGGTGGGCTTCGGTCAGGCGCCTGGTGATGGCCGGCGGCAGGCCCTTGGGGCCGGAGAAGCCGAACCAGACCGTGGTGGTCAGGCCGTTCAGGCCGAGCTCGCCCACCGTGGGCACATCGGGCAGTTGCGGCGCGCGCTGCTCGCCCGTCGTGGCGTAGGCCACGAGCTTGCCGGCCTTGATGTGGGGCGTGGCCGTGGCGATCTGCACAAAACCCAGCGGGGCCACGTCGGCCAGCATGTCGGTGATCTGCTGCGGGCTGCTCTTGTAGGGCACGTGGACCATCTCGGTCTTGAGCGCTTCGCTGAGCTGGTAGCCCAGGAAGTGGGCCGGCGAGCCCGTGGAGTAGGAGGAGTAGGTGGGCGGCGTCTTCTGCGAGGTGATCCACTGCGACAGTGCCTTGTAGTCCTTGGCCTTCAGGCCGGGGTGGCTGGCCAGCACCAGCGCGGCCTCCACGCCCTGGCAGATCTGCGTGAAGTCGCCGCCCTTGTACTGGGCCTTGGGGTTGGCATTGGGCGTGATGGTCATCATGCCGGCGGTGTTGACCAGCAGGATGTGGCCGTCGGCCGGGGCGCGCATGATCTGCTGGGCGGCGATCATGCCGCCCGCGGCGGGCACGTTCTCCACGATCACGGGCTGGCCCAGTTCCTTGGCCAGGTGATCGGCCAGGGCACGGGCATAGACGTCGGGCGGGCCGCCGGGGGTGGAGGGGGCCAGCAGCTTGATGGGCTTGCTGGGCCAGCTCTGCGCATGGGTCCAGGGGCTGGTCAGGGCCAGCAGGCCGGCGAGCAGAAAGGGGATGGTCGGGCGTGTCATGGAAGTTTCTCGTTGGTGCTCAAGGCAGGACAAGGGCGGATGGGCCGCGATACAAGGGTGCTGTTTCAGTCGTTGGCCTTGAATCCAGTGGCTTTCACCAGGGCGGCCCAGCGTGCGGTCTCTTCGGCAATGGATCGCTCGAAAGTTGCCCCCGCTTCATCGGGGACATCGAAATTCAGGGCCTCCAATCTGGCGCGATAGCCGGCATCGGCCTGGGCCTTGGCCGCGGCGCGGCGAACAGCTTCGAGAACGGGGGCAGGCGTGTTCGCCGGTGCGAAGAGGCCGAACCAGATCGTCGCGCTGAGGTCCTTGTGTCCCTGTTCTGCCAGTGTGGGCGTCTGCGGCAGGAAGCGTGAGCGGTTCGGGCCGGTCACGGCGATGGCGCGGAGTTTGCCGGCCTGGATGTGCGGCATGGCGGCGGCGAGCTGCGTGAAACCCAGGGGGACTTGCCCACCGATCAGATCGGTGACCTGGGGGGCAGAACCTTTGTAGGCGACATGAACCATGTCCGACTGCAGCTTCTCATTGAGCTGGTAGCCGAGGAAGTGCGATGGCGTACCTGGGCTGAATGAGCTGTAGGCGGCCTTGTTCTCCGGATTGCGGATCCAGTCGGCCAGCTCGGCCAGATTCCTGGCCGGCACGGAAGGGTGGGTGACGAGCACCAGGGGAGCTTCCACGCCCTTGAGGATCGGCTTGAAGTCGCTCGGCTTCCAGCGGAGGTGAGTAAATGCTGCCGGGTTGATCGTCACCATCGACTGCGTGCCGATCCACAGCGTGTGACCATCTGCTGGCGCTTTGAGCACGGCTTCGGCACTGAGATTTCCGTTGGCGCCGGGTTTGTTGTCCACGATGAAGGTGCCGCCGGTGACCTTCGACATCTGGTCTGCCAGGGCGCGTGTGTACGGATCAAGCGCACCTCCGGCGGGGACGCCGACGATGAGGGTCACCGGTTTGCTGGGCCAGGTTTGAGCCATGGTGACCAGAGGGGCCACGACGCCGATGGCCAACAGGACGCGAAAAGCGCTTCGAAACACTGCACTCCAAGTGTTTGACGGCAAAGTTCTCATGATGTCTCCTTGTTGAATGTCACGTCTGTTTCTGCCTCAGCGTTGCGGCATGTCCTTGTAGGAATAACCCAGGCTGACCGTGGCGTCGTGGGGAATAGCGGGCACCGTAGCCTCCCAGTCCTGCCATTGCTGGCGCAGGGCGGCGAAACGCCCGGGGTGTTTGGCGGCCAGGTTGGCCCGCTCGCGTGCGTCCTGGCGGATGTTGAACAGGTACTCGTGTTCATCCACCTTGAGGTACTTCCAGTCGCCGCTGCGCAGCGCGCGCTGGCTGCGGTGGTTCATGCGCCAGTAGAGCGGGCGTTCGAAAGTCTGCGTCGGGTTGCGCAGCAGGGCGGCCAGTGAGACGCCGTCGATGGGGTAATCCGGGTGCGGCTTGCCGCCACCGATGTCGAGCAGCGTCGCCGACCAGTCCATGGTCATGCAGTGCTGGCTGCTCACGCTGCCGGCGGGAATCACGGCGGGCCAGTGTGCGATCCAGGGCACGCGGATGCCGCCTTCGGTCAGGTCCATCTTGCCGCCGACCA
>CAMLNH010000268.1 GCA_946481355.1 uncultured Curvibacter sp. | reverse complement strand
GGCGATCAGCATGAACACGAGTTCGCCGGCAAACATGTTGCCGAACAGTCGCATGCCATGGGAGACCGTCTTGGCGACGTACTCGATGACCTGCATCAGGAAGTTGATGGGGTACAGGGCCCAGTGGTCGCCAAAGGGTGCGGCGATCAGCTCATGCGCCCAGCCGCCCAGGCCCTTGATCTTGATGTTGTAGAACAGGCAGACCAGCAGCACCGAGCACGACAGGCCAAGGGTGGTGGAGAGATCGGCTGTGGGCACGACACGCATGTAGTCCTTGAAGCCCATGGCCGGGCCGACGCTGTGCCACAGCATCGGAATGGCATCGACCGGGATCATGTCCATGAAGTTCATCAGGAAGATCCAGACGAACACGGTGAGGGCCAGCGGGGCGATGACCTTGCGACTCTGCGCATTGTGGATCACGCCCTTGGCCTGGTTCTCGACCATCTCGACCAGGATTTCGACGGCGGCCTGGAAACGGCCCGGCACGCCGGCGGTGGCCTTGCGCGCCGCCATCCAGAACACGAAGCAGCCGATGATGCCCAGCATCATCGAAAAGAAAACGGAGTCCAAGTTGAAAACACCGAAGTCCACGATGCTGGTCTGCTTCACACTGTTGAAGGAAAAATCCTTCTGCAGGTGCTGCAGGTGGTGGACGATGTATTCGCCGGCCGTCGGGCCCTGTGCTTCAGAAGACATAAATCACCAGTACTTCAATTCAAATTCTTGGCTGGCGACTGGCGGCGCGCCGGGTGCAGCCACATGGCCACCCAGTACACCTTCATCGCCACCACAAAGCCCGCCAGCATAGCCGGCCAGCTCAGCCCGGGAACCACTTTGGGCGCCGCCACTAGCAGCGCCACGGTCAAAACTATCTTGACCAGTTCCCACACAAAAAACCCCGCCAGAGCAGCACCCGCCGCTCCGGACCGCCGGGACAGGGCCCGCGCCAACACACTTGCAGGCAGCACCACCGCCAGCGCCCCGTACAACACGGAGCCGGCCAGCGCGTCCCGGCCGCTCACCAGCCAGGTCAATCCCGCCGCCAGACCCCCTGCCACCGCCTGCCAGGCCACGATGCGCCAGGGAGACAGGGCCGGATGCTGCTCACGCCACTGGCGCGCCTCTTCGGCACTCAGCGGCTTGAATTCGGCTTGCGCCACCTCATCTTCGTCGTCTGCAAAAGCCGATTTCGGCCGGGAGGGCATTTCATGCGTCATGTCGTGCGACCCGGCGTCTGCCTTAAACTTTTGCAAAGCCGCTGATTATAGATTTAAATCGGCGGGTTCCCGGTGTAAACCCGACCCCTGTCTTGGGACAAGCCTCCTTCTGCCCGAGGCCATCTTCGCGGCGGCCCGACACTGTATCCATGTACACCTTCTTCAAGTTTTTCCATCTGGTCGCCGCCATCGTCTGGCTCGGCGGCATGAGCTTCATGCTGCTGGCCCTGCGCCCCAGCCTGCCCTCCCTGGAGGCGCCGCCGCAACGCCTGAAGCTGCTGGTCACCGTGCTGCGCCGCTTCTTCGCGGCCGTCTGGGCGGCCATCGGCGTGCTGCTGCTCAGCGGTGCCTATATGTATGGTCACGCCGACGCCCAGGCTGCACCCCTGGGCTGGCATCTGATGAGCGGCATCGGCGTGCTGATGTTCCTGGTCTTCGGCCATCTCTACTTCTCGCCCTACCGCCACCTGCAGCAGGCCGTGGCCGCCGCCGACTGGCCCAACGCCGCCGCCCGGGCCACCATGATTGCCCGGCTGGTGGGCATCAACTTCGTGCTGGGCTGGCTGGCCGTGGCGGCCATCACTTTCTTGGCCTGAGCCGCCTCATGTCCTTTGCCGACCTGCCCCCCCTGCCCTGCTATCTCAACGGTGAGTACACCCTGCTGCCCGAGGCCAAGGTCAGCGTCATGGACCGCGGCTTCATCTTCGGCGATGGCGTCTACGAGGTGCTGCCGGTCTACGGCCGTTGCCTGTTCCGCTTCGAACAGCACATGGCCCGGCTGGAACGCAGCCTGGGCGAACTGCGCATCCCCAACCCGCACACCCGCGCCCAGTGGTACGCCATTGCCGAACGGCTGGTGAGCGACTATGCGCGCAGCACCGGCGGTGACCCCGAGAAGATCGAGCAGATGGTCTACCTGCAGGTCACGCGCGGCGTGGCCCTGCGCGATCACGCCATGCTACCCGGCCTCACGCCCACGGTCTTCGCGATGACCAATGTCATGAAACCAGCCAGCGAACAGCAGCGCCGCGAAGGCGTGGCCTGCGTGACGGCTGACGACTTCCGTTGGGAAAAGGCCCACATCAAGAGCACCAGCCTGCTGGGTGCGGTGTTTGCCCGCCAGATCAGTGTGGACGCTGGTGCCACCGAGACCATCCTGTTCCGAGACGGCCTGCTCAGCGAAGGTGCGTCCAGCAATGTCTGGATCGTGAAGAACGGCGTGCTGCTGGGCCCGCCGCGCGACCACCTGGTGCTCGAAGGCATACGCTATGGCCTGCTCGAGGAAATCTGCACCCTGCAAAACATCCCCTTCGAGCTGCGCCGCATCTCCCGCATTGAAGTCCTGACGGCCGACGAGGTGCTGCTGAGCTCGGCCACCAAGGAAGTCCTGCCTGTGACCCGCATCGACGGCCAGCCCGTCGGTGACGGCCAGCCTGGCTCTGTCTACGATCTTTTGTACGCCGGCTACCAGGCCGCCAAACTGCAGGCGCGTCTGCGCCGCCCCACGCTATGAACCAGCCCCCGAACCCGGTACCCGGCCCTTCGCGTGTCGACACCCTGATCGAGTACCCCTGCCGCTTTCCCATCAAGGTCATGGGCGCCAAGGCCGAGGGCTTTGTGCACGCCGTCACCCTGGTGGCGCGCGAGTTCGACCCCGACTTCGACGCGGGCACCATCGAGCTGCGTGAGAGCAAGGGCGGCAACTACCTGGGCGTGACCATCACCATCAACGCTACCAGCCGCGAACAGCTTGACGAGCTCTACCGCACCCTGTCCACGCACCCGATGGTGAAAGTGGTGCTCTGATGGATGTGCGCCTGCTCGGCCGTGTCGACTACGCGCCGACCTACAGCGCCATGCAGGACTACACGGCTGCGCGCACGGCCGACACGCCCGACGCGCTGTGGGTCTGCGAGCATCCGCCCGTCTACACCCAGGGTCTGGCCGGCCAGGCCGATCACCTGCTGATGCCGGGCGACATCCCCGTCGTGCAGACCAACCGCGGCGGCCAGGTCACCTACCATGGGCCGGGCCAGGTCGTGGCCTACCCGCTGATCGACCTGCGGCGCGCAGGCTACTTCGTCAAGGAGTACGTCTACCGCATCGAGGAAGCCGTGATCCGCACGCTGGACCACTACGGCGTCACGGGCCACCGCGTGGCCGGCGCGCCCGGCATCTATGTGCGATTGGACGATCCGCGCAGCCACACCCCTCTGCCCCAGCGTCCACAAAAGGGCACGGCTGGCGGTACGCCCGACTTCACCGGCCTGGGCAAGATCGCGGCCCTGGGCATCAAGGTCAGCCGCAACTGCACCTACCACGGCGTCGCGCTCAATGTAGCCATGGACCTGGAACCCTACTTGCGGATCAACCCCTGCGGCTACGCCGGACTGCAATCCGTGGACCTTTCTACAATCGGGGTATCCGCCGATTGGGCCGACGTGGCCCACGTGTTGAGCCACAAGCTCCAGAACCACCTCCAGCCCTGAAGGCCCCGCCATGAGCAGCCCCACCACCGTGCGCGACGCGCAAAGCGTCGAAACCTACGATCCGAGCGCCAAACAGAAGGCCGCGGCCAAGCTCTCGCGCATCCCGGTCAAGGTCGAAGCAGGTGAAGTACTCAAGAAGCCCGACTGGATCCGCGTCAAGGCTGGCTCGCCCAGCACCCGCTTCTACGAGATCAAGGACATTCTGCGCGAGCACAAGCTGCACACCGTCTGCGAAGAAGCCAGCTGCCCCAATATCGGCGAATGCTTCGGCAAGGGCACGGCCACCTTCATGATCATGGGTGACAAGT
>CAMLNH010000267.1 GCA_946481355.1 uncultured Curvibacter sp. | reverse complement strand
GGCCCGAACAAGGCCGAGAGCGTGATCCTGGTGCACCGCCGCGACGGCTTCAAGGCCGCCCCCGCGAGCGTGGCCAAGATGAAGGAGCTGTGCGACGCCTACGAGATGCAGTTCATGGTGGGCCAGATCACGGCCATCGAGGAAAAGGACGGCAAGCTCACGGGCGTCAAGGTCACCGGCGGTGACGGCGTGACCCGCGTGGTGCCGCTGGACACCCTGCTGGTCTTCTTCGGCCTCTCGCCCAAGCTCGGCCCCATCGCCGACTGGGGTCTGGATATCGAGCGCAAGCAGCTCGTGGTGGACACCGAGAAGTTCTCCACCAATGTGCCGGGCATCTTCGCCGTGGGTGACATCAACACCTACCCGGGCAAGAAGAAGCTCATCCTCTCGGGCTTCCACGAATGCGCGCTGGCTGCTTTTGGCGCCGCGCCCATCATCTTCCCGGACAAGGGCAAGATCCACCTGCAGTACACCACCACCAGCCCCAAGCTGCACAAGGTGCTGGGCGTGGAGACGCCGGTTTTCGACTGATTCCGGCTGACCCGGGTCAAGAATCCCGAAATCAGAGCCAGCCCGCCTTCCCGGCGGGCTTTTTCTTGGCGGGTGCGGGACTAAAATGCAGTCCTGCGCCCTGCTCTGTCAGAGCGCATCCGCTAGGGGTGTTGCCGCGGCCCGTGCCGCGTCGACTGAGAAAGTCCCTTTGAACCTGATGGAGGTAATGCTCACGCAGGGAAGCCGGCCAGATGACCGCCCCCGGTCATGGCCCCTCCCCCGACTGAGTGCATTCGAGATGGAAGGCGAGTCTGTGTCAGCCCAGCAGCTGCATGGCCACCGGCGCATGCCCGTGGTTCAGCGGGCCGTGGCCGCGCCCGGTGCGCACGTCCGCGCCCGCGGCGATCGCGCCCAGGATGTAGGCGCGCGCCAGACGCACGGCGTCTTCCAGACCATGGCCCAGGGCCAGCTGCGCCGCAATGGCCGAGGACAGGGTGCAGCCCGTGCCGTGCACGTTCTCGCTCGCGATGCGCGGCGAGGCCAGGCGCAGCGGCGCACGGTCGCCCTGCAGCAGCAGGTCCACCACCTCGTCGCCCTTCAGATGTCCGCCCTTGAGCAGCACGCCTTGCGCACCCAGGGCCTGCAGTTCGCGTGCGGCACCTTCCAGCGCGGGGATGCCGGCGATCTTGTGGCCCAGCAGCAGCTCGGCCTCGTCCAGATTGGGCGTGATCACGGTGGCCAGGGGAAAGAGTTCGCGCACCAGCACGCTCACGGTTTCCTCGGCAATCAGGCGATCCCCGCTGGTCGCCACCATCACCGGGTCCAGCACCACGTGCTGCAGCCTGTATTTGCGGATGGCCTGCGCGACGACACGCACGATCTCGGGTGCATGCAGCATGCCGATCTTCACGGCATCGGCACCGATGTCCTCGAGCACGGCGTCGAGCTGCGCGGCCAGGAACTCGGGCGGCACGCCGTGGATACCACGCACGCCCTGCGTGTTCTGCGCCGTCAGCGCCGTGATGGCTGTCATGCCATAGCAGCCCAGCGCGCTGAAGGTCTTGAGATCGGCCTGGATGCCGGCGCCGCCGCCGCTGTCGGAACCCGCGATCGACAGCACGCGCGGGTAATGTTTTTGGGTGGTCATGAGTCTGCTCCTGGCCCGGATTATCAGATCAATTGAGATGAGCCTCACAAACACAGGTCCTTCCTCCGTCGTGCTCGGCGCCGGCCTCATGGGCCGGCTGCTGGCCTGGCAGCTCGCGCGGGCGGGCCACCGCGTCACGGTGTACGAGGCCGGCAGCGCCGACGCGCAGACCTCGCCCGCGCGCGTGGCGGCCGCCATGCTGGCACCGCTGGCCGAGTCGGCCATCACCGAGCCCAGCGTGGTCGGCATGGGGCGTTACGCACTCACACGCTGGCCCCAACTGCTGGCGCAGCTGAGCCAGCCCGTGTTCTTCCAGCAGGAAGGCACGCTCATCCTCTGGCACCGCCAGGACGCCGCCGAGGCCCAGCGTTTCGCCGGCCTGCTGCGCAATACCAACGAACGCGTGCCTGGTCTGCCCAAGTTGCAGGCCCTCGACGGCGCAGGCGTGCGGGCGCTCGAACCCGCGCTCGAGAACCGTTTTGCCCAGGGCCTCTACCTGCCCGGCGAAGGCCAGCTCGACAACCGTCAGCTGCTGGCCGCCCTGCTGCATGAGCTGCAGATGCTCAAAGTTGAGCTGCACTGGAACAGCCCGCGCGCACCGCAGGATTTCCAGCCCGGCACCAGCGGCCAACCCGTTTGGCTCTTCGACTGCCGGGGTCTGGGCGCGCAGGCGCAATGGGGCGAGCTGCGCGGCGTGCGCGGCGAGGTGGCGCGCATCCACGCGCCCGACGTCTCACTGAGCCGGCCCACGCGCCTGATCCATCCGCGCTACCCGATCTATATCGCGCCCAAGCAGGACCACCTCTTTGTCATCGGCGCCACCGAGATCGAGAGCAATGACCTCTCTCCCCCCAGCGTGCGCTCCACGCTGGAGCTGCTGAGCGCCGCCTATGCCGTGCACCCGGGCTTCGGCGAGGGCCGCATCCTCGAGATCGCCACGCAGTGCCGGCCCACCCTGCCCGACAACCTGCCCGCCATCCGCCGACTGGGCCTGCGCACGCTGCAGATCAACGGCCTGTACCGCCACGGCTTCATGATCTCGCCGGCCCTGCTCGACGTGGTGCTGGAACTGGTGCAGGAACAGCGTACGACACTGGCCGGCAGCCTGGACCTGCAAGTTGAGGAAGCCATCGTATGAAGGTGTTCATCAACAAGAAGGAATACGAGCTCGCCGCCCACGCCACGGTGGCGGATGCGGTAGCAGCCATCGAGGCCAGACCGCCCTTTGCCGCGGCCGTGAACACGCAGTTCGTCCCCAAGACGCAGTACACCCAGCACCTGCTGAGCGAAGGCGACCGCATCGAAATCATCTCCCCGGTAACGGGAGGCTAGACATGAACCCTCAAGATCCCCTGATCCTCTACGGCGAGACCTTCCAGAGCCGTCTGCTGCTCGGCACCTCGCGCTACCCTTCGCCCGCCGTGCTCGAAGCCGCGGTGCAACGCTCCAGGCCGGCCATGCTCACGGCCTCGCTGCGCCGCCAGGGCGCCGTGCCGCATGAGGCCGGCAACCAATTCTGGGAACTGCTCAAGAAGCTGAACGTGCCCGTGCTGCCCAACACCGCCGGCTGCCACAGCATGCAGGAAGTCATCACCACGGCGCAGATGGCCCGTGAGGTCTTCGAGACGCCCTGGATCAAGCTCGAACTGATCGGCGACGACTACACCCTGCAACCGGACACGCTCAATCTCGTCGAGACCGCCGACCGCCTGCTCAAGGACGGCTTCAAGGTTCTGCCCTACTGCACCGAAGACCTCGTGCTCTGCCAGCGCCTGGTCGATGTGGGCTGCCAGGCCGTGATGCCCTGGGCCGCGCCCATCGGCACGGGCAAGGGCCCCGTCAACCCCTACGCCATGCGCATGCTGCGCGAACGCCTGAACGTACCGCTGATCGTGGACGCGGGCCTGGGTCGCCCCTCGCACGCCTGCACGGTGATGGAGTGGGGCTATGACGCCGTGCTGCTCAACACGGCGGTCGCGCTGGCGCAAGACCCGGTGACCATGGCCGGCGCTTTCGCCGACGCCACGCAAGCCGGTCGTGCGGCCTACCGTTCCGGCGCCATGACCGAGCAGGACGCGGCCCAACCTTCGACGCCCGTGCTGGGCACGCCTTTCTGGCATCACGCATAAGCAGCGACCCATGCTCGAACTCAACACCGACGCCCGCGCCATCGTTGCGGCCCACGCCGACAAGGCGATCCCTGTCGTGGGAACGCCCGCGCTGAACTACAGCCGCGACGACGCCGTCTACCGCAGCGCCAAACAGGCCTGCCTGGCCCTGGGCTTCGTCGAGATCGATGCCGAGTGCGTGGCGCAAGCCTGGCTGGCCCAGTCCAACCGCACACGTCAGTTCGACCCGCAGGCCTGGCCTGAGGAGCCGGCCGACTTCGGCCTGCGGCCCTGGCCACGCGGCGAGGCCTTCCCCGCCTGTCCGAAACGCCTG
>CAMLNH010000266.1 GCA_946481355.1 uncultured Curvibacter sp. | reverse complement strand
CGACCTCAGGGTTATGAATCCTGCGCTCTCACCAACTGAGCTATACCTCCAGAAATCGGCCCAGTTGGCAAAGCCTGCAGCCTTTGCGCCCAACTGGGAAGCCGGGATTATAGACCATAAGCGTCCCTCACACCGCAGCGACAGGAGCGATGCTCCCGACCAATGCCCCGGTGGCAGGCCTCAGACAAGGTCGCGGCCCTCGTATGATCCAAACACCTTCAATCTGACTGCATAAAAGTCCGCCGAAACGGCTCCTCCATAGCCGCGAAAAGTACTTCCATCTACCCAATCTCCAAATCAATGGATCTGAGCCATGCCCTGAACGCGTTCAATACGGGTCGCCTCGCCGAGGCCCGAGCGCATTTGAACGCGCACCTGAAGGCTGCCCCCCATGACGTTGCCGCTTTGCACCTCGCCGGTACGGTGGAGCATGCCTGCCAGGCTCACGATGCAGCCCTGTCTTTTTATAACCGCGCCCTGGCTCACGATGCAGAGCACGCCGGCTCGCATTACGGCAAGGCCTTGCTTCTGGCATCTCTTGGCCAGCACGCCTTGGCTATGCCTCACCATGACGCAGCAGTCCGCTTGCTCCCAAAGAGCCACTGGGCTCTGATCAACCGCGGAAATTCACTTGCGGCCCTGAAAGACTTTGATGCGGCGATACGGGATTACGATCAAGCCATCCCGCTCCATACAGGACAAGCAGAGGCCTGGACCAACAAGGGCAATGCGCTTTCCGGACTAGGCCGCCACCAGGACGCCATAGCGTGTCTTCAACAGGCCGTGAGCCTTCAACCGGACACGCCCTCCAACTGGACCAATCTCTGCGCAGCCCAGGTTCTGGCCAGTCACTTTGGTGCGGCACTCGAATCGGTCCAAAAAGCCCTCTCACTCAACTCTCAGAGCGCTGAAGCCTGGCACCAGAAGGGCTGCATCCTGATCCAGCTCCAACGCCATGCGGAAGCCCTGGCTGCGATCGAGCGTGCACTTGAACTAGACCCTCGCATGGTCGACGCACACCATAGCCGGGGGCTTGCATGCCGGGCGACCGGGGACTTGGTCGCCGCCCTTCAAAGTTACTCCCGTGCTCTGGAATTGCAGAGCAATCATGTGCAGTCCTGGAACAACCGGGGCAATATCCTGGCTGACCTGGGACGGTATGACGAAGCGCTGGTCTGCTATGCCCGGGCACTTGAATGTGACCCTGGCCTGGCCAGCGCGTATAACAACATGGGCGGCGTTCATATGGCGATGGGACACGAACGCGAAGCACTCCATGCCTGCGAAAGGGCGATAGAACTCGATCCGGAGCATGTTGAAGCACAGCTGACGCTGTCCCATATGCTGCTGTCAACCGGCAACTATTCACGCGGCTGGGAAAAATTCAAGTACCGCTGGCAAACTCAGGAAGCAGCACCAAGGCCTCTGACAACCACCCGTCCTACATGGACTGGCAGTGCATCCGACCGATCCTTGCTGCTGTGGGGCGAGCAGGGTATCGGCGATCAGATCCTTTATGCCAGCATCCTGCCCGAACTCACTGAGCTGCCTCAGAAAAAATATGTCGCACTGGACAAGCGACTCCTGGTCCTATTCGAGCGCTCCATGGCCGGTTTTGAATTCGTCGACCTGGCTACGGTGAGCGATGCGCTGGGCTTCGCTGAACAGCTCCCTCTGGGCTCGCTGCCCGGTCTCTTTCGTCCCGATCTGGCCAGCTTTGCGCAGGCGCATCATCCTTATCTGCAAGCCGATGCTGCGCGCAGTGCTTTGCTGCGGGCAAAAATCCAGCACCCGGGCAAGCTCGTCTGCGGCATCTCCTGGTCCAGCAGTCGCAAGAGCATCGGCCATCACAAAAGCATCAGCCTGGAGCAGATGCTGCCCCCCCTGGCCTCACCGCACCTGCACTTCGTAGACCTGCAGTACGGCGACACAGCGGCCGAACGCCAGGCGCTGCAGCAGGCCCACGGCATCGAGGTGCAGCACCTGGACGAGGTGGACAATTTCCATGACATTGACGGCCTGGCCGCGCTGATTCAGGCCTGCGACGTCGTCATCACCACCAGCAACAGCACCGCCCATCTGGCCGGCGCCCTGGGCAAGCCCACCCTGCTCTTGCTACCATCGGGCAAAGGGCAGCTCTGGTATTGGGCCGAGATCAACGGCACCATCCCCTGGTACCCGTCCATTCGGGCCTTCCGCCAGCAAGAAGTCGGCAACTGGCTGAAGCCCTTGCAGGAAATCATGGCCGCACTGGAAACCCGTTGATGAAACTGAACAAGATCACCCTCGTCGTCGGCTTCGACCAGCGCGAGGCCGTCGCCTACCACACCTTCTGCCAGAGCGTGCTGGAGAAGTCCTCCTTGCCCGTGCAGTTCATCCCCTTGGCCGAGAACACGCTCGTAGGCTACAAGGAAACGCACACGGACGGCAGCAACAAGTTCATCTACTCGCGCTTTCTCACACCTTATCTTTGCAACTTCGAAGGCTGGGCCATCTTCGCCGACGGCGACATGGTCTGCCAGACCGACATCAAGCAGCTCTGGGACCTCCGTGACGACAGCAAGGCCGTGCAGGTGGTGCAGCACGACTACCAGACCAAGGCACACAAGAAGTATCTGGGCAACAAGAATGAAAACTACCCACGCAAGAACTGGTCCAGTGTGATCCTCTGGAACTGCGGCCACCCGGCCCATCGCGTGCTCACACCGGAGTTCATCCAGAAACAGACTGGCGCCTATCTGCACCGCTTCAGCTGGTTGAGCGACGCGCAGATCGGAGCCCTGCCTCGCGAGTGGAACTGGCTGGCCATCGAGTACGAAGACAACCCGCAGGCCAGGCTCGTGCATTTCACGCTGGGCACGCCCTGCTTCAAGGACTATGCCGACACCGCCATGGCCGACATCTGGCATGAAGCACGCGAGCGCGTCAACGACGGCATGGACGTCTGAACCGGAGATCTGCCATGGAAGCCCAGACCATCACTGAAGACTACCGCCGCATGCAGCAGGAACTGCATCAGAATCCGAACTACGGCGTGGCCTCACTGGCCTTCGCACCCCTGGTGGCCGACCTGATCCGGCAGGCCAACGTGCGTTCGGTCTCCGACTACGGCGCCGGCAAGAAGAACTTGCTCAAGGGTCTGGCGGAAGCCGGCATCCAGGGCATCGCTTACCGCCCCTACGACCCGGCCTTCCCTGAATACGGCGCGCCGCAGCCCGCCGACCTCGTCTGCTGCATCGACGTGCTGGAGCACATCGAACCCGAGCTGGTAGACAACGTGCTGGCTGAACTGGCACGCATCACCACAAATCTGGGCCTGTTCTCGATCCACATGGGGCCGGCGATGAAGGTGCTGTCCGACGGTCGCAACGCCCACCTGATCCAGAAACCCAGTTCCTGGTGGCTCCCCAGGCTGACGCAACACTTCGAGATCCTGCAGCTGCAGACCCACAACACCATGGGCCATGGCATCTGGGTCATCGTCAAGCCCCGGGAGCAGACTAGCTGAGGCGCGCTATAGTTCTGGGCTTCTTCACCACAGCCTCTGGATATACACCATGAACCGCTGTTCAGCTTCTCACCTCGCCCGTCCCTTGTGGCTGGCAACTGCTCTGGCACTGACTTCGCTGAGCTCCGTCGCCCAGGTGGAAACGGCCGTGCTGCCGCAGCCCCTGCCTGCACTGCAGGACCTCCCGCCTGACGCCCAGCGCATCCCGCCCATCTCAGCCCGCGCCAAGGCCGGGGTGCTGCGCGTCGTGAGCCCGCCCGAGGTGCTGCTCGACGGCAAGCCGGCCCGGCTCTCGCCGGGTTCACGCATCCGCGGCACCAACAACCTCATGCTCATGTCGGCCACCCTGGTCGGCCAGGACGTCAAGGTGCTCTACACCCTGGAGCCTACCGGCCTGGTGCACGAGGTGTGGATCATGACCATGCGCGAAATCATCGCCCACACCCCGCCCAAGCCACTGCCCGTCGACTACTGAGCGGAAGCATCACGGCAACGCGTCCCTGCGGGCGCAAGCGAGACCTTCGGCGGTCTCTCAGGAACACAGCATGAGCAAGAAAGTTTTCATCAAGACCTTCGGCTGCCAGATGAACGAGTACGACTCGGACAAGATGGCCGAT
>CAMLNH010000265.1 GCA_946481355.1 uncultured Curvibacter sp. | reverse complement strand
ATGACGATCTCTTCGGTGCCTTCGCCGCCCATGAAGTCGCCGGCGGAGAACAGGTCGATGCCCGTGACCTTGAGCTTGGTGGAGGTCAGCGAACCGGTGTAGCGGCCGATGCCGAACTGCGCCAGGTGGTTGGCCAGCACCTTGCCCTGCTCGAACAGGGGCGCGACCAGGCCGTAGGCAATGCCGCGGTGCGCCGCACATTCGCCCACGGCGTAGATGCGCGCGTCGGTGGTGGTCTGCAGGGTGTCGCTGACCACGATGCCGCGGTTCACGTGCAGCTTCATCTTCTCGGCCAGCGCCGTGTTGGGGCGGATGCCCACGGCCATGACCACCAGGTCGGCCGGCACTTCCGTACCGTCCTTGAACTTCACGGCCTTGACGCGGCCGTCCTCTCCACCTACCAGCTCCTGCGTCTGCGCGCCGATCAGGAACTGCATGCCGCGGTCTTCCAGCGACTTCTGCAACATCTTGCCCGCCACATCGTCGAGCTGGCGCTCCATGAGCCAGGGCATCACATGCACCACGCTGACCGTCATGCCGCGTTTCATCAGGCCGTTGGCCGCTTCCAGGCCCAGCAGGCCGCCGCCGATGACCACGGCGTGTTTGTATTTGGCGGCCGCTTCGATCATGGCCTCGGTGTCGGCAATGTCGCGGTAGGCCAGCACGCCCTTCAGGTCCTTGCCTGGCACGGGCAGGATGAAGGGGTTGGAGCCCGTGGCCAGGATCAGGCGGTCGTATTCGGCGCTGATGGTCTCGCCCTGGGCGTTGCTGGCGTGCACCACGCGCTTGACGCGGTCCACGTCGGTCACGTTCCAGCCGGCATGCAGGGTGATGCCGTTGTCCTGGTACCAGGCCCAGTCGTTGAGGATGATCTCCTCCAGCTTCTGCTCGCCGGCCAGCACGGGCGAGAGCAGGATGCGGTTGTAGTTGGGGTGGGGCTCGGCCCCGAAGACCGTGATCTCGTACAGATCGGGTGCAATCTTCAGCAGTTCTTCCAGCGAGCGCACACCGGCCATGCCGTTGCCGATCATCACCAGTTTGAGTTTTTTCATCGCCAACTCTCCGTCTATCCAAATAAGGCGTGCCAAACAAAAAAGGCGTCCACAGATGGACTGCCGCTGGGCAGTGCATGTGTGGACGCCTTTGTCCTGTCTGCTTCCGATCCGCCTTTGCACCGGAAGAGTGATAGTGGGCCAACTTTGGCCGGGTACGGCCTCTGTCATGCAAGGGTCGTGCCAGCTTTGTGCGATGCAACAAACCGAAGGAAACGGCGGGAGACGGCCCCGGCAGAATGCACCACGACGGGCATCAAACTTGCACAGAGAACAGGCATGAGCTTCTCGATGGACATTGCTTACACCTCGCTGGCCGGCAGCAAGCCGGTCAACGAGGATTTCGCCGGCGCCATGCTGCCCGAGGAGGGGCACGAGGCCATGGGCGTGATCGCGGCCATTGCCGACGGCGTCAGCGCTGGTGGCCTGGGCCGTGACGCCGCCCAGACCACAGTCACCACCTTGGTGCGTGACTACTACGGCACACCCCAAACCTGGGACACCACCGTCGCGCTCGACCGCATCATCGCCGCCCAGAACGCCTGGCTCGCCGCCTCCAACCGGCGCAGCGAACCCGCCGTGGGGCTGACCACGCTCACCGCTTTGGTGCTGCGCGGGCATTCCTGGACCCTGGCCCATGTGGGCGACACCCGCGCCTACCTGCTGCGCGAAGGGCAGGTGACCCAGCTCACGGTGGACCACGTCATGCCCCACCGCGACTTCCGCCACCAGCTCATGCGCGTGGTGGGGGCGGAAGACCGGCTGGTGGTGGACTATATGCAAGGCGACCTGCAGGTGGGCGACGTCTTCGTCCTGCTGAGCGACGGCGTGCATGGCTCTGTACGGTTGCGCCAGCTGGCTGAACTTGCCGAACTGGCCCAGGCCCAGGCCATTGCCGACAGCCTGGTACAGGCCGCCCTGCGCGCCGGCAGCAACGACAACGCCACCGCCCTCGTGGTGCGCGTGCTGGGCCTGCTGGACGCCACCCTGCAGGACGTGAGCCGCAGCGCCCAGGAACTGCCCGTGCCCGTGCGCCTGAAACCGGGCGAGGTGATCGACGGCCTGCGTGTGGAAGAAGTGGTGGCCGACAACGGCGTCAACCTCCTCTACAAGGTACGCGACGCACACACCCACACCGACTACGCCCTCAAGACCCTGCACCCCTCGCGCGCCCACGACCCCGAGGAATGCGCCGCCCTGGCCCACGAGGCCTGGCTCGCGCGCTGCATGCAGAGCTCACGCGCGGCCGATCATCTGGTGCAGCTGCATGAAGGCCCGCCCGGCGGCAAGGGGCAGACCGCGTTCTACCTGCTCTACGACTGGCACGCTGGCGAGAGCCTGCAGCAGATGCTGGCACGCAAGCACCGCTTTGCCCCGGCCCAGACCGTGGACCTGGCCACCCAGGTGCTGCAGGCCCTGGCCCGCCTGCACCGTCAGAGCGTGGTGCACCGTGACATCAAACCTGCCAACCTGCACCTGGGCACCGACGGCGTGCTGCGACTGCTGGACCTGGGCGTGGCCCTGAGCGGGCGCGAACCCGCCGCCATGCGCGAGCTGCACGCGGGCACACCTAGCTACGTCAACCCCGAGCAATGGGGCTTTGCCCTGCGCGCCGGCGGCGTGGACACCAGCGTGCCGCCCGAGGCCCCCGACGCACAGAGCGACCTCTTTGCCCTCGGCGTCACGCTCTACCAGCTGCTCACCGACGGCAAGCTGCCCTATGGCGAGGTGCTGCCCTACCAGAGCGGCCGTTACTACCGCGACCCGCAATCCCCCAGCCGCTACAACCCCGAAGTGCCCATCTGGCTGGACCACGTGGTGCTCAAAGCCGTGGCGCGCGACAAGCGCCAGCGTTTCGAGACGGCGGAGGAGTTTTTGCTGGCGCTGGAGCGCGGGGCTTCGCGGCCGCTGACGGCGCCGCCGGCGTCACCGCTGCTGCAGAGGGATCCGGCCTTTGTGTGGAAGCTGCTGCTGGTGGTGAGCGGGTTGTTTAATGTGCTGTTGATTTACTGGCTGTTGTTTTTGCCGAAGTAGGGAGGGGAGCTATCGGGGTTGTGTAGGGCTGCTATAAAGCAGGCACTTACAACACATGACGGGAGGAAGACGTGAGCATTGTTAGTCAGACAGGTTTGATGTCTGTATCAAGTTAGGCATCACAGTCCATGGCTATCTTCGCGAGGTTCCGTCGCTGGTTGAACGCGCGGAAGGCGACATCACTTGACGGGGCACCAGCCAAGGAGGGGGAGGCAGAAGGCCGTGTACTTTCATTGCCAAGCGCACAATCAATCCCTCGCTATGAAACACGGCCGACTTACGTTTACGACGTTTTTATCCGTGGCGAGCTCAAGTATCAGTTCATGGAGTCAATTTGGTATGACACCGCGTCGCCAGCCCAAGCTTGCATCGCGTGTCTTCGCGAGATCAAAGATGAACTTCCTGGTGTTGTCATTTGTGGCTTTGGGAAGAAACACAAGATCGATACGTTAGAGGAACTGAAACGCTGGACAAAGGATGTCTTCTCACCAACTGGCTGCTCCTATGTGTGTGATTTCTCCGAATATCTTTAACGCCAATGTAAGTCGATGCTGTGAACGGCTGGAGTTGTGTGTGAGGCGCTCCTGATGCCTAGTCTCTTGGTCGATTTGCAATCGGCTACTCGCCTCAAACGTTCAATGCCCGACCTCCACATCTCCGACGTCCGCCCCTTCATCCCCGCCCAGGACTACGCGGTCTCCAAGGCTTTCTACGAAGCGCTGGGCTGGAAGATCACGTGGTCCGACGATACCCTGGCCCTGCTGGAGAACGGCGGACACAGCTTCTATCTGCAGTCCTATTACGTGAAGGACTGGGCTGAGAACACCATGCTGCACATCACCGTGCAGGATGCGCAGGCCTGCTACGCGCAGATCAAACCTGTCGTCGACAGCGGGCGCTACCTCGGTGCACGCGTGGCCGAGCCGCGGCCCGAGCCTTATGGCGCGTTGGTCACCTATGTGTGGGATCCGGCTGGCGTGCTGCTGCATCTGGCGCAGTGGACGCGCGGCTGAGCCTGCCTTCATGCTGCTGAGCCCGTGAGCGGGTACCTACCCCGGCAGGGCACCTCCCCAGTTTGTGGGAT
>CAMLNH010000264.1 GCA_946481355.1 uncultured Curvibacter sp. | reverse complement strand
CCCGTGAAGTGGGTCGTGAGCATGATCATGCGCGCAACCCAGAAGAAGATGATGTCGTAGCCCGTGACCAGCACGCTGGAGGGCAGGTAGAGGTCGAAATCCTCGGTCTGCTCGGGCCAGCCCATGGTGCTGAAGGGCACCAGCCCGGAGGAGTACCAGGTGTCGAGCACGTCTTCGTCGCGCACCAGCTTCTTGCCCGGCGCCTGGGCCTGGGCTTCGGTCTCGCTGCGGGCCACATAGACCTTGCCGTCCTCGTCGTACCAGGCCGGGATCTGGTGGCCCCACCAGAGCTGGCGCGAGATGCACCAGTCCTGGATGTTGTTCATCCACTGGTTGTAGGTGTTGACCCAGTTCTCGGGCACGAACTTCACCTGGCCCGTGGCGACGGCGTCAATGGCCTTCTGCGCGATGCTCTTGCCCGTGGGATCTTTGTCCGACACCTTGCTCATGGCCACAAACCACTGGTCCGTCAGCATGGGCTCGACGATCTGGCCCGTGCGGGTGCAGATGGGCACCATGAGCTTGTGCTTCTTGGTCTCGACCAGCAGGCCCTGGGCTTCGAGGTCCTTGACGATGGTCTTGCGCGCCACGAAACGGTCCAGACCGCGGTAAGCCTCGGGCGCATTCTCGTTGACCGTAGCCTGCAGCGTGAGGATGCAGATCATCTCCAGCTTGTGGCGCTGGCCCACCTGGTAGTCGTTGTAGTCGTGCGCCGGCGTGACCTTGACCACGCCGGTGCCGAAGGTCTTGTCCACGTACTCGTCGGCGATCACCAGGATCTGGCGGCCCACCAGAGGCAGGGTCACCATCTTGCCAATCAAGTGCTTGTAGCGCTCGTCCTCGGGGTGCACCATCACGGCCACGTCGCCGAGCATGGTCTCGGGGCGGGTGGTGGCCACGACCAGGCTGTCGGACCCATCGGCCAGCGGATAGCGGATGTGCCAGAGCGAACCGTCCTTCTCCTCGCTCTCGACTTCCAGGTCCGAGACGGCGGACTGCAGCACCGGGTCCCAGTTCACCAGACGCTTGCCGCGGTAGATGAGCCCTTGCTCGTAGAGGCGCACAAAGGTCTCGGTCACCACCTTGGAGAGCTTGTCGTCCATGGTGAAGTACTCGCGGCTCCAGTCCACGCTGTCGCCCAGGCGGCGCATCTGCGTGGTGATGGTGTTGCCGCTCTGTTCCTTCCACTCCCAGACGCGCGCGACGAAGTTCTTGCGGCCCAGGTCGTGGCGGCTGATCTTCTGCTCCTGCAACTGGCGCTCCACCACGATCTGCGTGGCAATACCCGCGTGGTCCGTGCCGGGGATCCAGGCCGTGTTGGCCCCCGCCATGCGGTGGTAGCGCGTGAGCGAGTCCATGATGGTCTGGTTGAAGGCGTGCCCCATGTGCAGCGTGCCCGTGACGTTGGGCGGCGGCAGCTGGATGGCGAAGGACGGCGCGCCGGCCTTGGCCTGGGCCGTGCCGCGGAAACCGGCCTTGCCGTAACCACGTTTTTCCCACTCGGGGCCCCAGTGCGCCTCGAGGGCGGCGGGTTCGAAGGACTTGGACAGGCTGTTGAGGCCCGGTTGCTGGACGGTATCGGTCATGGTGTGGGTCTGGAACGCAAAAACGGCACCCGCGGGTGCCGTTGCAGGGGCAGGCTGGAAACTGCCCCGATTTTACCGGGCGAGCCGCCCGGAAACCGCCTCAGGCCGCCTGCGGCAGTTCGCGGGCGGCGGCGATGCATGCCGCCAGCACATCCTTGCTGCCGATCTGGTTGGCCAGCAAGAGGATGAGGCGGGCATTGAGCAACTCGGACTGCTCGCGGGACAGGCCCGTGTGCGCGTCCAGCAGTTGCTCGTAGAAGCCGTCGGCATCCTGGAAGTGGGGGGTGATTTTCATGTGCGCTGCCTCTCGTTTCAGGGCTGGATACCGATGGCCTTCTCGATGGCCTGGATCAGGGCCGCGTCCACGCTTTCGCCGGTGGCAGCAATGTAGGCGTCAGGCCGCAGCAGGGCCCAGGCGTGGCCGAAGACATGGCAGGCCCCCTGCAGATGGCCCACGGGGTCGATCACATGCTCCAGAGCCTGGGGCGGGGTCTGCGGCCCCAGCACCTGCACGCTGCGCACAGGCGCGGCTGTGCCGAGATGCCGCAGGCGCTGCGCCGCGGCGTGGGAGATGTCACCGAAGACCAGGACGAGCAGACACCCGTCGGCCCAGGCGATGAGGTCGTTGACGTGGCCCACGCTGCCGTCAGCCCAGCGGAAAGCCACGTTCTGCGCCGAGAGCCCGCCCGTGCGCTCGCAGATGCCGGACTGCGTGTAGCTGTTGGCCACGGCCATGCGGCCCGTGTTGATCAGCGCGCGCGCAAACGGGTACTGCCGCGCCAGGCTGATGGCCGCGCTGCGGAAGGTACGCTCCATGCCCTCGGCCGGGCGCAGGAAACGCGTAGTGCGCGCCGTGACCTGCACGTTCTGCGCCGCGGCCTCGTGGCGCTCCTCGTGGTAGCTGTCGAGCAGACTCTCGGGTGTCAGGCCACGCAGCACGGCAGCCAGCTTCCAGGCCAGGTTGTCGGCATCGCCCACGCCGGTGTTGCCGCCACGCGCGCCGAAGGGGCTGACGATCTTGGCCGCGTCACCCATGAAGTAGACCCTACCCACGCGCAGTTGGTCCAGGCACTGGCTGCGGTAGGCGTAGGGGCCGACCCAGACGATCTCGCAATCGACATCGGGACCAAACTGCCCGTGCAGGCGCTCGCGCACCACCTCCTCGCGGCTCACGGCCTCGGGGTCGGCATTGGGCTCCATCTGGTAGTCGATGCGCCAGACGCCGTCGGCCATCAGGTGCTGCCAGACCGCGCGGTTGTGGTTGAAGGGCGCCTCGATCCAGGTGTGGCGCTCCTTGGGCGGCATGGTCCTGAAGCGCACATCGGCAATGCACCAGCGGTCGTCGCCGCGTTTGGACTGCATGCTGACGCCGGTCCAGGCGTGGAAGGGGCTGTGCGAGCCGCTGGCGTCGATCACATGACGGGCTTGCAGCGTGTAGCGCCCGGCCGGCGTTTCCACGTCGAGCTCGGCATGGTCGGCCTGCTGCCGCAGACCGACCACGCGCGAGCGCCAGCGCAGGTCCGTGCGACCGAGCTCGTGGATGCGCTCGACCAGATAACCCTCGATGTAGAACTGCTGGATGTTGATGAAGGGCGGCTGGGCCGAAAGACTGTAGCTGCTGCTCTGCCGCAGGTCAAAGGCATAGACCTCGTCCTGGCCCGCAAAGGTACGGCCCACGCTCCACTGGATGCCCTTGGCAGCGATGCGTTCGTAGACGCCCAGGCGCTCGAAGATCTCGAGCGATTTCTGCGTGTAGCAGATGCCGCGCGAAGCCGCGCCCTTGACGCCCACGGTGTTGTCCTCGTCGAGCAGCACGGCTTTGATGCCCAGCCTCGCCAGGCAGCAGGCCAGCGTCAGCCCCGTGATGCCAGCGCCGACGATGACGACGTCATGGCGTTTCACCTCGCCGGTCTTGAGCTCCGGCGGTTCGACGAAGGGGTACTCGGGCAAGGCGTAGCCCGTGCCCTCGCTGAACTCGTAGCCGTTCGTGTAGGCCGTCTCGTGGAAGCCGGCACCCATGATCAAACCCTGGCGGCAGGCCGGCCACCCACCTCGGGTCGGTCGTTCTGCTGCGGCTTGAGCGGCGCGCCGGACTTGCCGGCCGCGCGCTCGGCACGCCAGACCTGCTTGCGTGCCGTCCATTCGTCCAGACGCGCATGCGCGGTCCTGCTTTCCTGCAGCATCTGGAACTCGTCGGCCAGCTGGGCCGAGAGTTCAAGGCGGATGCCGTTGGGGTCGAAGAAATAGATGCTCTCGAAGATGTGGTGGTCGGTCACGCCGATGACTTCAACCCCATGCGCCTGCAGCCGCGCCTTCATGGCTTCAAGCTGGGCAATGCTGTCCACGCGGAAGGCGATGTGGTTGACCCAGCGCGGCGTGTTCGGGCTGGGCTCGGCGGCAACGTCGTCGCCCAGGTCGAAGAAGGCGATGAAGGAGCCGTCCTGCAGGCGGAAGAAAAAGTGCGTGTAGGGGCAGTACTCGCCCGTGCTGGGCACGTGGTCACTCTGGATGATGTGGTACAGCGGCAGACCCAGGATGTCCTCGTAGAAGTGGCGCGTCTCCTCGGCGTCGCGCGCGCGGTAGG